>JAIRMZ010000027.1 GCA_031258355.1 Holosporales bacterium | reverse complement strand
CAGGAAGGGATCTTGCAGCAATCGATACGGCGTGGGCGGCGATTCTCGTCGAGGGCGACCATGATAAACGTACCGCGGACGGCGGGGAGCTCTTCCTCTAATCCGCTACGTTGGACAGTGACATCGACCTCAAAGGTCATCGAAGTCGTCCCAACAGTCGTTAATTTGACATAAACCGAAAGCTCATCTCCCACAAAAACGGGACGGTCAAAAAGGACACTCTGGATGGCACGTGTTGCCGTGAGTCCTCGTGCAAAACGTGAGGACATGGCAGCCACAGAAATATCCATTAACGAAACGATCCATCCCCCGAAAATATCCCCTCGTGGATTGGTATCCGCCGGCATCGCTAACGTTCGCGTAACAAGCAGCTTTTGTGTCCAATCCACAACCTTCCTCAGATACGCATCCTTAAGGCATCATCTCCGAAAAGAGCGCCCTTTGGCAAGCACTTAGACCTGCTCTGGGGGAGGAGGCGCCTCTGTTCCGGGAGTTGAAGAAGCATTTTGCTCTCGATAAGCGCGGATGCGCGCAAACTCTCTCTCGTTGTCGATCATATGCTGTTGAGAGCAGGTAGCCAGTTCTCGGCAAGAAATCGCACCGACAATCGCAAAAACAGCAAACATATTATAAAGCTTAATGGTAGATGCTTCGTCCGTCAGCATGCCTGGAGCCACCAAGAGTCCTCCGGCAATAGTGTAAAAAAAACCTGCAAGGACGTTTAAGAAGCCTCGAGAAAGGAAGCAGCAGGTAGTGCTGAAACGCAAACATCGCTCTGTACAAGCACTTTCCGATAAAATTTGCATCGGGAAATTCTCCCTCTCTGAAAATCGAATATCATCACCAATGGAAGGTCTATGATCTTCATAGACGGCAGGAGAGCCTCGTAATGGGGTGACAGGAATCATACTCCCCCCTTCTTCTGGTTGAGACGAAACAATCGTTGGCACAACTGAGGATTCTCTTATTCTTGAATTCAGCAAATCCTCATCTCCTCCTTCCATACCGAAACAAAGCATAGGGACAAACAAGATAAAATATTTTTTCACAAATCCTCCATTCTATTTTCGAAAGTCTATGGAAATTTTATTAACATTGTCCTAAATAAAATATTTTTCTTCATAAACCTTTAATCGTTGTTCTCTACAAGGGTTGTAAAAGGGGAGAGAAGGGTGTGATTCAGCAGGAAAAACATTCATCGACGGACCAGCAAGAGAAGACGTCTTGGCCTTTTCTTTGGGCTTCCTGCTGGGACGGGCATAAAATGCCGTTTCCCTCGCCTTTTTCTCCGGAAACAATCAGGAAGACCTTTTCCGAGCTTGGTGCTGCCTACCTCCAAAAACCTCAGGTCGGCGAGAGTGCTTACCAACATATTTTGCAAGAATCCTGGCGTCTCAATACCTATTTTTGGCGCCGTTTTCTGGGGAAAGAAGATCTCGAGCCTTTATACATCCCTCATAGAAAAGATCGACGATTTCGCAACCCCTTGTGGGAAGAGAATCCTTTTTTCGACACACTGAAGCAGTTTTATTTGATGTTTTGCGACTCCCTTCTCCAGACATGTGATGCCTTACCCTCTTCTTCTCCTCAGCAAGAACGGAAGCGTCGCTTTTTTCTTCGCCAACTTCTCGATTCCTGTGCTCCTACGAATTTTATTTTCTCGAACCCTGTCGTCTTGCAAGCGTTTATCGAAAGCGGTGGGGGAAATTTTCTGCAAGGGATGGAACGCTTCTTAGAAGATCTTCATCGTGGCAAAGGAATGCTCGATATTGCGTCAACAGATAAATCCGCCTTTGCTGTCGGGAAAAATCTTGCGGTAACGCCGGGAAAAGTGATTTTTCAAAACAACTTGATGCAGCTTATTCAATACGCTCCCATAACAGAGAGTGTCCATAAGTACCCACTTCTCATTATCCCGCCGTGGATCAATAAATACTATATCCTCGATCTACGTCCAGAGAATTCTTTTGTTAAATGGTTGGTCTCTACCGGCGTCACGGTCTTCATGATTTCCTGGGCGAAGGCGGGGCCTCAACATACTTATAAATCCTTCGAAGATTACCTTGTGGAGGGTTTCCTAACGGCTTTGACAGCTATTCACAAAGCAACGCAGGAAAAGGCTGTTAATGTTATGGGATATTGCTTAGGAGGAACACTTCTCCTCAGTGCCCTGGCTTACAATCGGCATCCGAGTTGCCCGAGAAAGCCCAGCATGCGCGTAGCCAGCGCGACCTTGCTCACAACCCTTACAGACTTTCAAGAAGCGGGGGATCTTACCATTTTTGCTGACGAGGAAGAACTAAAACATATTGAACACCGAATGGCACAGGAAGGTTTTCTTAATGGAAAAATTCTATTTGATACTTTCAATGTTCTTCGGGCCAATGATCTAATCTGGTCTTATTTCATTGATAGCTATCTCCTCGGCAAGTCCCCACCGCCCCACGATATTCTTTTCTGGAACGCAGATGTCACACATATGCCACGCGCGCTCCACAGTTTCATTTTGCGAAATTTTTACTATCGAAATCTACTTGTCAAGCCAGGCGCTCTGAGACTCGAAGGTGTTCCTATCGACCTCTCTTCCATTCAAGAGCCGGTCTTTATGCTCTCGACAAAGGATGACCACATTGCTCCGTGGAAAGCGACATACGCTGCCACACAAATTCTGAGGAAGGCGCCTCTTACCTTTACTTTAGCGGGATCTGGGCACGTGGCGGGAATCGCAAACCCCCCATCAGCGCATAAATATGGATATTGGACAGGCACTGAGTATCCCTCTTCGGCAGAGGATTGGCTCGCACGTGCCCAGGAGAAGGAAGGTTCCTGGTGGCCTATTTGGCGCCAATGGCTTGAGATTTACGCTGGAGGAACCGTGCCTGCGCGTGTTCCCGGAGAAAGGGGAATCGTTCTTGAGGAAGCGCCCGGCTCTTACGTTTTGGAATAAGAAAGCAGAATAAAAACCTCTTCTGATAGATCTGGAAAACCTGTAGTCTCTTGCTTGGAGGAAGGCGGGCGACTGCTGCCACCAAAAGTCTTCTTGAGGTGGGAGAGGAAAGTCCGGGCTCCACGAAGAGAAGAGGCCAGCTAACGGCTGGCGGAGGATTCTAGGGAAAGTGCCACAGAAAAGAAACCACCAACAGCAGTTGGTAAGGGTGAAAAGGAGAGGTAAGAGCTCCCCGCGCTTTTGGGAAACCAAGGCGGCACGGTAAACCCCCTCTGGAGCAAGATCGAATAGGGATAGGAGGACTTATGTCCCTGCAGCTCTTCGTGCAGCACCTATCCGGGTTGATCGCTTGAGGTCTGCGGTGATGCAGATCCTAGAGGAATAGTCGCCCCTGCATGCAGGACAGAACCCGGCTTATAGCTTTCCTCCGAACTTTTTAATGGCCCCTGAGCGGCTGGCTGGCTTCTTGTGTTTCTCGTAAGACGCCGATAGATTTTTATCTGTGTCCCCTTCGTCTAGAGGCCTAGGACACCGCCCTCTCACGGCGGCAACAGGGGTTCGAATCCCCTAGGGGACGCCAATATCGTCGGGTTTTTCATCTTTCCCTTAGAGCCATCCGAGGTCTAGGGCTCCCTGAAGAAGATGCGTGGCGGCGCTCTTATCGATAAGATCCCCATGCTTTTTGTAAGGAACACGCGCTTCTCGCAAGGTGCGAATAACAGCAGCCGTTGAAAGACGTTCATCCCACAGAAAGAAAGGCTTTTCGACGCGGGCAAAAAGATCTTCAGTAAACTTCGACACTTTTCGACATTGTGCCCCAATAGCACCTGACATTTCTCTTGGCCATCCGATAACAAGACAGAGAACATCTTCTTTCTCAATCCAGGAAGCAACCGCGGAAGCCCCTTCCTTTAGGGAAGCATGAGAGACCAACTGCCAGGGATGTGCAAACCGATGCCGCATATCAGAAAGCGCAAGACCTGTCCGGCGTGTTCCCACATCGATCCCTACGACGAGCCCAAAAGGCTCTTTCAATAGGTGGCGAAAACTTTCGATTGATAAGGGAGACATGTCTTTTTGTTAACGACTCTTTAACAATTGCTTTCTAGAGTAAGTATACGACTAGAAAGGGAGAGGAAATATGCTGTCTCGGTGCTCTGTAGAGATCTTGTTGGATTTACTCGAAATTAAATTAGCTGCCTTTGTGGTCCAAGATCGTGATGATCCCAGAGAACTTGAGCGACTTAAGAATTGCAAACGAGAGCTCTCGGATCTCTCCCAAAACATGAGCCAGTATAGGAAAAGGTCTCTGCTGCACGGAGAAACAGCGGTTCCCGCGCTCCTACGGAGCATCTAAGCTCTGCGCGATGTTGCTGAGCTCGGCATTAGAGAGAGAGCCGAGGTTTTTAAAGACAAAATTTAAGGAATAACTCATCTTATCCCCTTGTAAAGAGAAAAACGAAATTTCCTCGTTTGTCGTAAAGCTTTGTGAGGCTTGGAGTGTTACAGTCAAACATTCGTCGGTATAAGAGAGCCCCATATTCCTGCTAATGTGGTTAGTGAGATCAATTTTATTCGTGACCTTATTTTCAACCGCATAGGCAGTTTGTGTATGTTGTAGAGACAAGGTGAAGGCGGCAACGCGAAATACCCAATTCAAATTAAAGGTATGGGAGCCGTTTGCTCCTGACATAAACCTCATTGGAACGCCTCCGAAAGAGCAGGCCCAGGCCAAGGGCAAGGACTGCCCTAGGATTTTGACAGAGGAGCTGAGATTCACGGATCCTCCCACCGTCCGAGTGTAAGTTTTATAAGAGGCGTTGTATCGGCTAGAGTTGTACATGTTCAATCCGACAGTAATGTCCCAAATTTTTGTTGAGATCGCATTTTCAAAGTGCATAAGTCGCTTCATATAAGTATTATATCGCCCCTTTGTTGTCAGGGTGATTCCACCCGGGAAAACGCTGAAAGAGCCAAGAATTTCGGAAAAGCGCTTTTTTCCTTCCTTCCGAAAGAGCGCGCGTTGCGGATCCGTAAGAGTGTAAGATTGTCCGACAACAGCGCGTGCCATCATCCCCGCATTGGTATAAAGATTGCTCCGCGCTCCATAAACGAGTCGGCCCCCTGGCTCATCAGAATTTCCTTTCGGCATACGGTGAGGGGCGAAGAAATTCCACTCATTGAGTTCGTAAGAAAGAGTACCTGGCTCGACCTTTTGCACAAAAATTTGATAATCTTTAGGAGGAATCTCACTGAAAACAGTTCCCACAATAGGTTCAATCGTGAGTTTGTTTTTTTCTTCTCCTGTTAAAGCCCAAGGCCAGCGCCAGAAAAGGCTTCCTCCAGGAATCATGCGTGCGACATTTGTCGTCTTGTAAGACTTTATTGGAGAGTTTGGCTGAGTTGAGAGCCGCTCTGGTTCTGCGTAGGAATAGAAGTGAGTCATTGTGTCCAAGCTCAATGTTAAGATTTGTCCGAAGGGAGCCAGGAAACAGCGTCGCCATCCAATATCCAAGAAGACGCGCCGATCCTTTTTGCTATAGGGATAATCCATGTTGATCGAGAAAAGATCCGTCGTCCAAATTCCTCCAAATAGTTCCGAATCAAACGTTCCATTCCACTCTGCTTGAGGTAAAATATAAGGGGTAGAGGAAGGATCCTCTCCTTTACGCGCATTAAAAAAACTCACCGCTTTCAGCATCATGTACTGGCGACCGTAGAATCCTTCTAGGGACCCCTGATTGGTATAGAGAATAGCTGTATTTTGTTGCCCAAAAGGATAACTTGAATAACTTCTTTCTGAACTCATTTGCCCGCTCACCTGAGTACGCCAATGCTCTGTAAGGTTGAGTCGAGCACTTCCAGTCAAGAAATAATGCAGCGGGCCTTCTTCTTCGCCGGTAAGGGAGGAACGGCGTTTAGGAAAATTCTCAGGTCCGGTTAAGCTTCCTGTTATGGACGCGGAACCTTGGTAGAAACGACCGTTATACATTCCCCATAAAACAGGGTGCTTTTGCTGTGTGATTAAGGGCTTTAAGAGCAGTTCATGTGAGACGCCAACGCAAACGACATAGGTCGGGACAATCCCCAAACCTTGTACTCCGGCAAACATGAATTGCGGCCACAGGAATCCACTTCGCCGAGGCGATCGCGGGCCTGCATGCCGAAGAAAGGGCAAATACATCACAGGAATCCCAAACATGTTAAGGGACATATTGTAGTAAGTCATATTCTCATCGACCGTATCGTAATACACCGTGGGGGCACGGAGATCCCAGACGAGAGGCCTATCTGGATCTATTTCGCAATTTTTACAAGGAGAGTACGTTCCTAGCTTGATGTCGTACCCTCGGTTTCTGCGGTACTTGACGCGTCGTCCTGCAAGGCGCGATTTATCTTCCATGACAATGATCAGCTCATGAGCAATACCCTCCTTGAGATCTCCGGAAAGTTCTACGTAATCACTGTAATGATAGACGCCCGCTTCGTTACGCATTACGACGTTTCCTGTCGCAAAAAGCCGATCTGTTTTGCGGTCATACACCACTTTATCGGCCATTAGAGAAGATTTTCCGGAGGAGATTTTTACATGACCTGTGGCAACCATCACATCCATTTTTTCTTCATTTGTGACTTTTTCAGCATCCAATAAAGTCATTTTCTTGTGTTCTTTTATTAACGGAGCAGGCTCTTTTTTCTTCTTTTCTTCCTCTGCTTTTTTTTCTGCCTCGGAATCTTGTGATTCTTCAGAGGTTGTGGAGGAGGGGGATGGGTCTTTTGCCCAGAGCTCCTGTACAAAAAGGAGATTGCCAAGGACAAGTGCTCGCGCTAGCCGCCACATCGTTCCTCTTTTTGAATGAGGCGGATTAAAGAGAACACACCGACCAAAAAGGCGGGCGCCCATCCGGCCCAGAAAGAAGATACGACACCTCTACGCCACATAGAAGCAAAAATGTCTATAAAAGAATAGAGAATAAGACTGGAGAGAAGCGATTGCGCGACGGAAGCGCTCTTTCCAAACCGGACATGTTGTGACCGAAAACATCCCGCTAAGAGCACCATCATAATGATGAGAAACGCTCTTGCTCCCAGGCTATGGATGGCTAAAGCATGATTTTCTCCATAGAAGCGATTCTTTTGACGTACTTTCATCACAGAAAACAATGTATAAAGCCCTAAATTCTCTGGAGGCTGCAGAGATGTAAGGATACGATCTTCATCAAGAGCATTTTCCAATTCTTGTTCTATAAAGGGATGATATAGCAGCTCTTTCTCTCGCATCACCTTCCCCTCTGAGAGGATCCAGCGCCCAGGAACAAATCGTAAAGACTTTGCGAAAAATTTTTCTGTTAACTCTCCTTCCGAAGAAAAAAGGTAAACGGACACATCGGAGCAAACGCGATCTTCCATATGACCAACTTGCAGCAAAACGCCTGGAGCGTTCTCAGGGCGCTGATAAAGCCATAAGTTATCTCTAGGAACGGGCTGAGAATCTCCAAAATACTGGCATTCACGACTTTGGATCTCTTCGTAGAGATGAGAAGAAAGAGGTTGTAGCCCAAAGAGCCAGAACAAACTCAGGAAAAAGGAAAAATATAAAAAGGGCGATAAAATCTGCCAAGGAGAATAGCCGCTGGTCCGCAGAATTGTGAGCTGCTGGGAAGAAGCTAGGCTTTCGAGCGTCAAACTGATCGAAATGAGGTACATATAGGGAAACAGGAGAATCAGGACTTGCGGGAGTCGGTAGAGGGAAGTTGAGGTCACAAATCCTAAAGGAATTCTTGCCCATCCGCTTGTGCGTCGCAGCGTTTCCACGAACGTTAAGATGAAAATGATCAAAGCAACAGCAAAAAATACACCAAGGAAGAACTTGAGGTGCATCCTGAGGAGATACCTTTTATGGACATTCCTCATTAACGTTTCCATACCAGGAGGCGAAGGAGAAGAAAAATCAAAAGCCCTCCCATGAGACCATAATGGACAAAACTCAACATGGGGTATTCGCTAGCCAAGTTAAAGACGCTCAAATCTAGACATTCGAGAGATGTCACAGAAAAACCAATCCAGAAAAAATTCTTTGCTGATGTCTTTCTCTCTCCTTCGGATTTCAGAATCATCAAGAAACTAATCAAAGAAAAAATAAGCACCAGAAGTGGACTGATAAGACGGTGGTGCCCCTCTGCATGGAGTCGATTGAGTTGACCAGGGCTGACCGTACTGGGATCAGGAAAAAGCTCGATAAAGAATAATTCATGAGGCTTTTTTGTCCGCTCATACGTCACGAGAAAAGACTGAGAGAGGTCGGCTTCATATTTATCAAAATGCACCGTCGTTGTTTGCTGCTTGATCGTATCAAAGTCATTACGTTCTCCTTGCTCAAGGATAAGACGAGGTATTCCTTCTTGTTGGAGGAGGTGTCCTCGTTTCGCGTAAACGCTTCTCCTTGTGGTCGGGTCATGGCGATCATGCATAATGATATCGAGAAGGGCGCCTTCCTCGTCCTTCTGACGGGCAAAGATCGAAATCCCTTCGTGATCGGTCACCTTCCCTCCCTCCGCAGCAGATAAAATCTGGATCTGCTTTAGCACACGTGATTCTTCGTCTTTGAAGCATTGCAAGGCTAAGGGAGAGAAGTATGTATTGGCTCCATAAAGAAAACTCATAATTCCGATACCTAGAAGGAGAATAGGACGCGCCATTGCGGCAGGAGACGTTCCAATCGAACGCAAGACGACAAGCTGGCAAGAAAGATGTAACTGCTGGTAGACAATTCCTACGGAGAGCGCAAACCCAACAGGTAATGTAAGAAGAAGGAGATCGGGGAAAAGATAAATCGCTATTTTCAGAAATCCATAGCTGCTCATGTTGCATTGGGTGATGAGTCGTGAAAAACGAAGGGATTGCCCTACCCAAGCGGCCATCGTTAAACCAAGCACAAGGAAAAATGTGCGTTGAATGAGCATTTTTCCTATATATCGGGTCAGCATAGTTCGAACCTTGCGAAATTGATTTCTTGTTAGGGGGCTTGTACCCTTGCCTCAAGACAACAGTATAAGAGATAAAAAAGAATGAGGAAATTGTCTTGGAGGAGATTTTCAACCTTCAAGAGAATGAGTGTCCCACTTGTGGTGTTGTTGGTTGGTGTCGGGAACACGACAGAAGTCCCGTCCCCCCCCCCTCCTACAGAGGCGCGTATTATTGCCGTGGTCAATGGCGGTATTATCACAGAGACAGATATCGAGGCACGTCTCAGCTTGCTTATTGCTTCTTCGGGAACGCATCCGCCTCAGGAAATGCTCCCACAGATGCGCCGAGCCATTCTACAAACCCTCATCGAGGAGCATTTGAAGATCCAGGAAGCGCGGCGCATTGCGCGCTTAATCAAGCGGCCGAACTACATTTCCGAGGCGGATATTCAGCGCATGCTTGCGGTGATGATTCAACGTAGCGGATTGTCTCCAGCCCTCTTTGAGGGTTTTCTAAAAGCCCACCATATTTCTCGAGCTACGATCCTTCAACAGGCGCGAGCCCATGTTTCCTGGAGCAAGGTCATTGCCGATCTTTATGGTGAGAGCGTTCAGGTTTCTGATAAGGAAACAGAACGTTTACTCGCACAATTTTTCGAAAATCAGCGACGAGGCGCTCTCTTGGTGAGTCGTATCGTCCTTCCTTTTGATTCCCCTCAACAAGAAAAAGCAGCGCTAGCGGAAATGGGAAGAATCCATGCTTTGCTTCAACAAGGCGCAAATTTCTCCGTTCTGGCGCAACAATTCTCGAAAGCTCCGGAAGCTTTTAAAGGGGGGAACCTGGGGTGGGTTGTTGAGGAAACGTTTTCTCCTGTAGAACAGAAGGCTCTAAAGTCTCTTAAGGTAGGACAGTTCTCCCCCCCCCTTCTTCGGCGGGACGCTTGCGTTATCCTTTTGTGCCAAGATCGTCGCTTGCCAGGCGCCACAACGGTTCAGGAGGTAACCATCCAGCGTTTTTTCATTCCGGCTCCTTACGCTTTGGATTCAGAAGAAAAGGCACAAGTCTTTATCGCGCAAGCGTATGAAGTCCGTGAATATTGGCAACAGGAAGGAAAGGATCCTCAGAAACTAGAAGCGATGTTCCCAGGACTAAAAGTGACGCCAAAAGAAACGCTTTTGGGAGAAGATATTGATACCCCTCTTAGGAATCTTCTGAACAGCGTTTCCACGGGGGAGATCTCTCAGCCTATTCTGACACCAGATGGCGTTCTTCTCATCGTTGTACAGAAAAGGCAGGAGCGTCCTATCATGCCTCCGACAAAGGAAGCATTACTGGATCAGATACGGGAAACGCAACTGGGGAACCTTGCGGAACGCTACCTGCGTCAGCTGAAGTGTGCCGCTTATCTCGAAATTCGTGGATGATGCCTTATTTCCTCCTCTGAGAGAAGAAGTCAAGGCTCTGAGTGCTGATAAAACTCTTGGACAACATTTTCTTGTTGACGAAGGCCTTTGCGCTCGCATTGCCGCTTGCGCAGGAACACTCTCTGGAAAAACAGTCATTGAAATTGGTCCTGGTCCTGGAGGACTAACACGCGCCCTTCTTGCAAGAGGAGCTTCTGTTTGCGCTATCGAGAAAGATCTGCGTTGTGCAGCAGCTCTCGCCCCCCTCCAGACAATCTATGGGAATCGCCTCCAAATACATTGGAAAGATGCGCTCTCTGTGGATATTACAACACTGATCCCTTCTGAGATGCCGAAACCCTTGATTGTAGCCAATTTACCTTACAACATTGCCAACCCTTTGTTTCTTCAATGGTTACCGCATCTTGTACGCTTTGAAAAATGGATCCTGATGTTTCAAAAGGAAGTTGCAGATCGACTCTGCGCTGTTCCCTGTACAAAGGACTATGGTCGCCTGAGTGTTCTAGCACAATCCCAAGCTTCTATCCGTAAAGAGTTTTTTCTCCCGCCTGGCGCATTTGTTCCCCCTCCACAAGTATACTCAACTGTGATCTGTTGCACCCCCCAGGAGAAACCTCCTTCTCTCGCCCTGTATTCCTCTCTTGAGAGGCTGACGCAGCGGGCCTTTGCCATGCGTCGCAAGATGCTTAAGAACACCCTCAGGCCCCTTTTTTCTGAACAAGAACTAAGTGCTCTGGGGATTGCTCCTCAATCCCGCGCAGAGACTTTAACCGTTTCTCAATTCTTGTCTTTGGCAAAAAAGAAGTAAAAGGAGAGATCTTTTATTTAAACGATATAGGAGTGATATATCTTATTAAAGTATAAGCACGGTAAGCTGAGGAAATGGAAAGAACTATTTTCACATCTGAGTCTATGTTAGGCCCTCTTCTTGCTTTTGATTGTTCTTTTGGCTCTTGTTCTGTTGCTGTTGGGTCAGAAGAGGCGGTTCTTG
>JAIRMZ010000023.1 GCA_031258355.1 Holosporales bacterium | reverse complement strand
CCGATTGCTGAGGAGGCGTTCCTGGCGTAAAAAGGTGACCTCCAAACGCTTCGATCCATTCAACAACATGACACATAAGCCCTTCATAAGACTTTCCCCGGAAGACATATCCTAAGATTTTGTCGCCAAAATTTCTCTCTCTTTCCGAAGACAGACTCTTTGCATGAGGGATCAGATATTGCCAACTTTGCGGTACGTAAGGACGACCATAGATATTAAGAACATCTTTCCGATAAAATAAAATATCGACATCTACGTACCACGGAATAGCAACGAGCTTTCCTTCAATGACATTATTCTGAATAGCGATAGGAAAATACGTTTCCTGCACCTCATGAGGGAACGCTTCATCAAGAGGCGCAACATAAGGCGCCAGAAATGCGGACCATAACATGTCGACCTGACAAACATCAATGTCTCCTGATTGTCCCATTAGAAGCTGCAAAGTAAAAGTTCGGGCATCGCTACTATTGGGAGGGAGGGAGATCACTTCCACATCACAATCCTGTCCTTTTGTCTCCTTCCAATGCTTTTTCCAGTCTTCGACCGCCTTTTTGCACAACTCGAGCTCCTGTCCTTTGGCACGACAGGTCATTTTGAGACTGATTTTGGGAGCGGACGCAGGAGGCTCATCGGCTAAAAGCGACACAGCTCCGGAGAACAAAAACGCCAAAATACCAAAACAAAACCATCTAAAATTTTTCATCGTTCCTCTCTAGAATGAGATGCTAAAGGTTTGCGAATCTCAAGGTGAAGCTCCTGCAAATGCGCTGCTGGAACCTCAGCCGGAGCCCCCATCATCAAATCTTCTGCCCGCTGATTCAAGGGGAAGGCCGTCACCTCACGAAGATTGGACTCTCCACAAAGTAACATCACTATACGATCAATGCCTGGCGCGCAGCCCCCATGCGGAGGCGCCCCATATTGAAAAGCCTGCAACAGACCCCCAAAACGCGCCTCTACTTCTTCTTTAGGATATCCCGCTAAAGCAAAGGCTTTGAACATCACCTCTGGCAAATGATTGCGCAAGGCCCCACTAGAAATTTCAAAACCGTTGCAGACAGTATCGTATTGGTAAGCTTTGATAGAGAGAGGATCTTGCGTTTCCAACGCCGCCATTCCCCCCTGAGGCATCGAAAAAGGATTGTGGCTAAAAACCACCTTTCCCGTTGATTCTTCCTTTTCGTACATCGGAAAATCAACGACCCAGCAAAACCGAAAGGCGTTTTTCTCAATTAGATCAAATTCCTGCCCCAACTTTTTCCGGACAGACCCTGCATTTTTGAGGACTTGCTCTCCTGAGGCGCAAACAAAAAACACCATCCCATCCGCCGATAAATCAGCCCTCTCTCGGATTTTCCTCTGCTGTTCCGCGGTGAGGAACTTAGCAATCGGCCCCTTCACCTCCCCTTCCGAGAAGAGAATGTAAGCTAGACCTTCCATCCCCTCCGCGCCTGCCCAAGCATTTAAATCATCGAAAAAGCGTCGGGCATAAGGGCGAGGATCCTGGGCAACCCCTATCGCCCGAACCGACGCGCCCTTGGCAATAGCTTGCGCGAATAAGGCAAAAGAAGAAGACGCAAAAATATCCGTTGTATCGACAATTTTAAGAGGGTTTCGAAGGTCCGGCTTATCGGAACCGTAAACACGCATCGCCTCCTCGTAAGAAAGGCGAGGAAAGGGAAGATCTGAGATCACCGCCCCTTGGCTAAAATGGAGAAAGGTCCGCTGCAAGACAAGCTCCATCACAGAGAGAACGTCTTCCTGTGTGGCAAAAGCCATCTCCATATCTAGCTGGTAAAATACCCCAGGAGATCGATCGGCCCGGCTGTCTTCATCCCGAAAACAGGGGGCAATTTGAAAATATTTATCAAATCCCGAAACCATAAGCAGTTGTTTAAACTGCTGTGGCGCTTGAGGCAAGGCGTAGAACTTCCCGGGATGAAGGCGGCTTGGCACCAGAAAATCCCGCGCTCCCTCTGGAGAACTCGTCGTCAAGATAGGAGTTTGTATCTCAAGAAATCCTGCCTTTTGCATCTCCTCACGCAAGAAGCGAATAATATGAGCACGCAGGACGATATTTTGGTGCAATGCCTCACGCCGAAGGTCTAAGAAGCGGTACTTAAAGCGTAATTCCTCTGGATAAGTCGCTCCCTCCTCTGTCACAGGAAAAGGTAAAGGCGCCGCCGCCGACAACAGTGTTACAGCCTCAACCTTCAGCTCGATAGCACCCGTAGGAATTTTATCATTAACCACATCTGACGTCCTCTGAACAACAGTTCCGGACAAGGAGACAACACTTTCAAGACGGATTTTGTCTAGTTCCTGAAAAGCGGCCGATCCTTGTTCTGCCACGCATTGAGTCAGACCCTCATGATCGCGAAGATCGACAAATAAAAGATTGCCGTGATCACGCTTGCGATACACCCAGCCGGCTAACATTACGGACTGCCCTACGTGGGCTTCCCGTAAAGCCCCACAAGTGTGCGTCCGATATCCTTTTGCATTTTGCTCCTGCATAGGCTTCACTATAAAGAGTCTCTCCTCTGGAGTCGAGATCGGATCTTTCCCAATTATAGAGAGAAAGGTATATAGGGAGTGGTTTTTGGGCTTTTCCCCAAGAGAAAGGTTTATATGCGGAGGATTTTTACTTTATGTAGCCTTTTATGGGCTTGCTACGTGCAAGCGGAGATGTGGGAGACGGCCTCCATAGAGGAAGTTCAAAAGAAATTGGAGGAGGCAGATAACGATACACTCGTAATTGTTGATTGTGATGACACGCTGATTCGTCCCAAAGACAGCATTTTACAAACGGCACATAACAAAGAGCTCAAAAAGCTCATGAATAAGATGGAAAAACAGTCAAAGGGTACCGCTGCTGCTCGTTATCAAAAGATTATCTTGCGTGATGCATCGGGCCTTCTTCTGAGTCCTCAATGGCCGAAGATATTGGCCACACTCCAAACTCGTGGCGTGCGTATCTTGCTGCTTTCTTCTAGTCTCACAGGAGATCCAGAAGAAGAAAGGAATCTTCCCCTTTGGCGCTATCAAAAATTATGCGATTTGGGAATAGATTTTCAGAAATCGTGGAGAGAAGTTCCGGAATCTGTCTTTTTTTGTGAAGAAGAGGGGCCCCTCTTTGGAGAACGGAAAGGACAAGCTATTTTCAAGAACGGGCTCCTTCTATGTTGCTTCGGACAAAAAGGAGAGGCTTTGCGTTTATTCCTCAAAAGCTTGCCGCAATACTCTTTTAAGAAAATCATTTTTGTGGATGATGTTGAGCACAACCTCAAATCCGTGGGAAAAGTTGCTCATGCGCTTGGGATGGTTTTTGTCGGGATAAAGTTCACCCTGGAGAAAGAGCGGAGGCCCGATCCTCTTGATCTTTCTATCGCTGAGCGACAATTACGTTTTCTCATTCAGGAAGAACGTTGGATTTCGGAGGAGGAGATCCGCAGTCTCGAGAATGCCGCAACGCCCCCTCTTCCTTTTTCTTGAGAAAGGAGAGGAAGGCCTTGCCTAGAGAGTGGGAAGAGAGAGAAGGGAGGCGTGTCTTCCCTTCTCTCTTTTGGTCCTTTTGTTAGAAATGGTAGAAAAGATTGACGCCGATCATCGTACGATCCGTCTTGATGGGGGGCGTTTCCCCC
Organism: Holosporales bacterium; assembly: GCA_031258355.1. Taxonomy (GTDB): domain Bacteria; phylum Pseudomonadota; class Alphaproteobacteria; order UBA3830; family JAIRMZ01; genus JAIRMZ01. Next base: position 1,001 of record JAIRMZ010000023.1, on the reverse strand, counting down.
ATTTCTTTCCCATCGAGTCCTTTCACCTTGTACTTTTTCGCGCCGCCAAAAGCATGATGCGCTTCCACAGAGACACCGAGACCTTTCCAAAATTCATAGGCATACTTAATGCCTACCTCTGGCCGAAAAGAGCAATAATCATTGGTCTGAGTTGTTTGTCTGTTCGTCCTTTTTGAGGTTGTCTTATCACTCACACCACTATACGTTCCGCCAACTGTTAGGACTGCCATACCATACGCTCCAAAGGAATACCCACAGGCAATAGCGACAGAAGGAGAACAGGGATAAAGATTCGTCGAATCTTTGCTTCCCGTTCTGTCTTCCGGTTCCGGTTCCGATTCCTTGATAATTATCTTCGGGAAGAAATGGCATCCAGCCTCTACCCCAACGAGGAAATTCCCGAAGGCATGGAGATAAGCTCCTCCTACGGATAAACCGAATCCGTTCTTTTCTTTGGCTTTACAAACTGACTCATCCTCATTATAAGCAGACACTTTCCCTCTTGTCCAAGAACCTCCGCCGAAGACGTAAAAGCCTTGATAGGACCGAGGGGAGGAGTCTTTGTGGAAGACAGGAGTCTCAACAGCTCCCGCACTTCCTATGCCAGCACAAATAGCAAATCCAGCTATCTGTTTTAATAAAGTGTTCATTTTTCTGTTCTCAATATTTACACATAATCATAGTATTATCATATTTTCGCATTGTCAATACCCTCTTTAAAAAATAAAAACTATGGAGAATAAATCTCAAAAGCAATAAGAAAGGGAAAAGAGGGAAAAGCTTTTAATAAAGTATAGGAATAAAGAAGAGATCCCCCACCCCTCTAAACAATGTCATACTCTCCATGAGAAGTACCGCAGAGGAACTCCCCTTTTCTTCAAGGAGTGTGGAGAAAAAGATCTGCCTTTCTTTTAAGAAAGAGGGAGAATATCAATGAATACATGGCTTCTCCTTCTTTCAACGCCAAAAATGTCCCTTTCTTCCTTTATTGGCTACAGCTG
>JAIRMZ010000107.1 GCA_031258355.1 Holosporales bacterium | reverse complement strand
CTGATGTTATGAATCAATGCATTTTCCACAGCTTTTCTGATGATTACACTTGGATCCACCATCTCTACGAAAACGGAAATAAGCTCCTTGATGTCGTAATCGAAAGCGATATTCCTATTAAGAAAGGGAGCGTACTAAAAGCTTATCGGCAGATGATGAGAAACGATCGGGGTTATGAAAGACGAGAACACCTTAAGGCATATGCAGAACGTTGGGGAATTTCTCTTAGGTGAAATTTCTCTATGGCCGGGCTTTCTGGAAGATTAGGGTCTTCTTGAAAATTTGTGTGACAAGGGAAGAGATCCTAGACTAGAGAGGAATTTTAAAAAGATCCTCAAAGGCCTAGGATCTATTTTGAAGAGGGGAGGGGAAGGGAAAAGGAGCGAACGGACTCTCCCCTTCCCCTTGTTCTTTTCCCCTGGGGAAGGGGGTGGAAGCCTCGTTTCGTTAGTACAGAACAACAAGAAACCTCCCACAAAAACAATCGACACAAATAGGCCCCTCGGACCTTCTCCCCTTGAGATGTCCGCCCTTCTTTCCTAAAGTTGTCGTATAAGACATAAGGGAAGGGGCATGATCGAGAAGACCTTTTCTCCTCAGCAATTTGAAGAGAATGTACGGCGTTTGTGGGCAGAGAACTCGCCTTTCGCCTTAGAATCTCAAAAAGGCGAGGGGGAGCCTTACACCATCATGTTGCCTCCTCCCAATGTGACCGGTTCTCTTCATCTCGGGCATGCGCTTTGCTTTACGCTGCAAGATATCCTTGTTCGTTATTATCGCATGCGAGGACGCAAAGTCCTTTGGCAGCCAGGTCTCGACCACGCAGGGATCGTGACGCAACTCCTCGTAGAGCGCTCCCTTGAGAAAAAAGGCGTAAAGCGGACGGACATCGGCCGCACTGCATTCATCGAAGAAGTATGGAAATGGAAAGAACAATCCGGCGGGACAATCGTGGAACAGATGAAGATGTTGGGCGCTTCATGCGACTGGACACGGCTCCGCTTTACGATGGATGAGGGAGGACAACGCGCCGTCCGCAAGGCCTTTATCGACCTCTATGAAGCGGGATTAATTTACCGCGCCAAGCGCTTAGTGAACTGGGATCCGGAACTTAGGTCAGCATTATCAGATTTGGAGGTTGTAGAGCGTGAAATTCTTGGATACCTGTGGTCCATTCGGTATCCCCTAACGGACGGGACAGGATTCCTCACGATCGCAACAACAAGGCCCGAAACACTTTTTGGAGATACTGCTGTTGCCGTACACCCCGAAGATGCACGGTATCAATCTTTGATCGGAAAGATGGTGCGCGTTCCTCTTACGGATCGTGTTGTTCCCATTATTGCCGATTCCTACGCTGATCCAGAAAAAGGGAGCGGTGCTGTAAAGATTACTCCTGCACATGACTTCAATGACTTTGCGGTAGGTGAGCGCCATTCCTTGCCGATGATCAACATCCTTGATGAAGACGGATGCTTGAACGACCAGGTTCCAAAAGCTTTCCGAGGATTAGAGCGTTTTGAGGCCCGAACGCGTGTCGTAGAAGCCTTGATGGCTGCAGGATTGTTCGAGAGTGAGGCCCCCCTCCAGCATAATGTTCCCCATGGCGACCGATCTGGTGTCATTCTTGAACCTTATTTAACCAATCAGTGGTTTGTGGATGCCGAAAAACTTGCAGCACCTGCTCTGCAGGCCGCAGAAGCGGGGGATTTGCATTTTGTTCCTGAAAATTGGGTTAATACTTATTACGATTGGATGCGCAATATCAAACCTTGGTGCATCTCGCGTCAAATTTGGTGGGGTCACGATATTCCGGCCTGGTATGGCCCAGACGAGCATGTTTTTGTCGCGTCTTCTCTAGAAGAGGCCCAGCGGAAGGCGCAACAACATTACGGAGAGGTCGTCGCTCTTCGTCAAGATCCAGACGTTCTAGATACTTGGTTTTCTTCGGCTCTCTGGCCCTTCATGACGCTTGGCTGGCCAGACAAGACGTCAGAAATGTCGGTGCATTATCCAGGAAATGTATTAGTAACAGGATTTGACATCATCTTTTTCTGGGTAGCGCGCATGGTGATGATGGGGCTGCATTTTTGCCAAGAGGTGCCCTTTCAAGATGTCTATATCCATCCCTTGGTTCGCGATGAGAAAGGGCAAAAAATGTCCAAATCGCGTGGCAATGTAATCGATCCGATGGAGATGATCCGAGAATACGGTGCAGACGCTGTTCGGCTGACTTTGGCGGCACTCTGCGTTCCAGGGCGTAATATCCAAATTGGAAAAACACAAGTAGAGAGCTATCGCAATTTTTTAACAAAAATCTGGAATGCCGCACGCTTTACTCAATGGAAATCCTGCAAAAGGGACCCTTCTTTTGATCCAGCACACACGACACATCCCTTTGCGCATTGGATTATTTGGGAAATGCATCAACTTTTCCAAGAAGCAGAGTCCGCACTCCAGAGTTACCGGTTCGATTTGTACGTTCAGTCTTTGTACCATCACGTCTGGGGGAGCTTTTGTGATTGGTACCTAGAACTTATTAAACCCCTTCTCGAAGAAGGAAATCCTCTTGCGCAAGAGATCCGTGCAACAACAGCCTGGGTTCTGGAGCGGATCCTGCGTATAATCAACCCTCTCACACCTTTTATGACAGAAGAGCTAGCGGCCCTTTTAGGAATCAGCCCACGAGGAACGCTGTGCCAAGAGCACGTATCTCCTCTTTCCGTTCCCGCTTCTTTCCAGCAATCTGCGCGAGGAATCGATTGGGTCTGCGCTCTCATCAAGAGCGTGCGTTCTGTACGTTCTTTGATCAGAATTCCGGCAGGAACAGAACTTAAGGTCACCTTTCTTCCCCAAGAACCCTCCGTCGCTTCTCTTTGGGAAACATACAAAGTTTTTTGCGCACGCCTCGCTCGTCTTTGTCCCGTGGTCGGCCATCCCAACAAAGAAGTACGGACAGTCCCTGTGGTTGTTGATGGAGGAACGTTGACTTTGTTTGTGGGAGAGGTGATTGATGCGGAGGCAGAACGCAAGCGCCTCAAGGACGAAGAGGCCGCTCTTATTGCTGAAGAAAAGAAAGAAAAAGCGCGATTAGCCAATCCGCAATTCCTTGAGCAGGCACCGCAGGAAGTTGTTGAAAAGGGGAAGAAAAGACTGGCAGAAATCGCCGCGCGACGCGCGCTCCTTACTCCTCTGTTGAGGAGCTTATGACAACGGACGAGCATGCTTAGAAAGCTCTACGATTGGGTCATGTCTCAGGCGCAGCGCCCTCATGCGCTGTGGGTGCTCTGTGCTATTTCCTTTGCGGAAAGCTCTTTCTTCCCAATTCCTCCTGATCCACTCCTTATCCCTATCGCTCTCACACAGCGGTCACGTGCCCTGTGGTACGGCTTTCTCTGCACCTTGGCCTCTGTTTTGGGGGGAGCCCTAGGCTACTACATTGGTTATGCCCTCTTTGAGGCAATAGGCATGCAAATTCTGACAGCCTATGGTTATGTTGAGAGCTTCCAAAAACTCGTACAGCATTTCCAAGAATGGGCCTTTTGGGCCATTACCTTGAAGGGGCTAACGCCTATCCCTTACAAGATCGTCACCATTACCGCGGGGGTGGCGCATGTTGATTTTGCCACATTCATGATTGCCTCTGTGTTGGCGCGTGGGATGCGCTTCATGGCGGTCAGTGGGTTGTGCTGGTATTTTGGAGAACCGGTCCGCCATTTTATTGAGAAGTACTTGGGATGGCTTTTCTTGGCGATCCTTGTTCTTCTGATTGGAGGATTTGTTGTCCTCAAATATCTCTGACTCTCTCTCATTAACAGGGAAAAAATGGGCACTCTGCACACCGGATGAACCGCAGGTCAATCTTTTCATGCGCCAACTGGAAATCCCGGAGATGTTGGCCCGCCTCTTGACCTTTCGCGTTCCTTCTCTTGAGGAAGCAAGAAAATTTCTCTCCCCCACGCTAAAGGATTCTCTTCCCGATCCTCTCGTCCTCAAAGACATGGACCACGCGATAGATCGCGTCGTCCAAGCTATAACACACCAAGAAAAAATTCTTGTCTGGGGAGATTATGATGTTGATGGTATCACTTCCATCGTCCTCCTTTTGCGATTCTTTGCCTCATTAGGGAAAGATGTGTCCTTTTACGTGCCTCCTCGCACTAATGGATATGGAGCCACTGCCTCTTCTTTAGATGAAGTACTGACACGCGGAGATACCATCTCTCTCATTTTGATGGTTGATTGCGGAACGACAGCTCATGGAACGCTAGAACAACTGCAAAGCCGAGGGATTGATGTGGTCATTCTGGATCATCACACCCCAGAGGAAACGCTTCCTTCCGTCTGCGCAATTGTCAATCCTCACTTACCGGGCAATCCGGAAGAACTTAAGAAATGCTGTGCTGTGGGCATCGTTTTTTTGTTTCTTGTCGGGCTTAATCGTGTGCTCCGCACCAAAATCGAGCATTACCCAGAACCAGATCTCCGCTTGCTTTTGGATCTGGTGGCACTAGGAACTGTATGTGATGTTGTTCCCTTGGTCACACTCAACCGCGCTTATGTTGCTCAAGGCATTAAAATCGTCAACAAACGTACCAATCTTGGTATCCGTGAACTTGTTCACGTCTCAAAACTTCTCACAGAGGTTTCCGTATATCATCTCGCCTTTTTCTTAGGACCCAGGCTGAACGCCCCAGGGCGCCTAGATAATGCGAATCCGAGCGTCCGCTTGCTCACAACACAAACAGAGAAAGAAGCTGTCCATTTAGCAGCCGAATTGGATCGCTTAAATCAGGAACGCCGCGCTCTTGAAGATCAAGTTATGGAAGAGGCGCATCGTTCCGCAGAAGAGCAAAAGGATCAGCCTTTTTTGATCATTACCGGAAAAGAATGGGCAACAGGTGTTCTTGGGATTATCGCAGGACGTCTGAGAGAGCGCTTTGATAAGCCTTGTTGTGTGATTAGCTTTGATGAGAAAGGATTCGGGCGCGGTTCTGGACGCTCTGTTCTTGGCCTCGATTTGGGGGAGGCGATTCATCGTGCAAAAACAGAAGGACTAATTGAAGATGGGGGAGGCCATGCTTTTGCGGCGGGTTTCTCTCTTTGGCATGCACGTCTTGAAGATCTGAAGTGTTTCCTCAGGGAGCGTGCAGGTGGGATTGCTGCCTCTCCACCAATGACGATCGATAGCACTCTGAGTCTCTCGGGAGCGACTCTTACGTTGGTGCACTTGATCAAACGTCTTTCCCCTTTCGGGGCTGGGAATCCTCCCCCTCGGTTTTTATTTCCCCATGTTTTTTGCGAACAGGCCCAAAGGGTTGGTCGAGGCCATCTTTCCTGCGTATTGACACAGAATGATGGGATGCGCGTCTTTGCTTTAGCCTTTCGCTCGGTAGGAACGCCGCTGGAAAAAGCCTTGTGTTCTCCATCTTGTCCTTATGATGTAGTGGGGACACTCGAATCTAGTGTTTGGCGCAAAAAGGAAACGATCCAAATCCACATCATCGATGTGGGAACGCGGTCGTGAGGCAAAATTTTCTAGAACAATGTCTCCGTTTTGCTAAAACACTTTGGCATTGGCCCTTTATTCATGAGGTTGGCGTTTTTCTTTACAATAGGGGGGTAATTTTCTGGCATTGCTGGGTTTTCAGATTAGATTTAGAAAAAATCCGCAAGAAATCCCGCCTCTTGCGAGAGAAAGGCGTTCAGACCCCACAGAGGAAAACGCCCCGTCTAATCGTCTCCTTCACTTCCTTTCCTGACCGTATCCATGAGGTCTTTGCCGTGGCCTATTCTCTTTTGACACAATCTCTTAAGCCGGATGCCGTCCTCTTATGGCTAGCGGAGGA
>JAIRMZ010000045.1 GCA_031258355.1 Holosporales bacterium | reverse complement strand
GAGGTTGAGAAATACGCTTACCGAGGGCGGGGGAGGGAGCTGATTCGGACGTTGTGGTATAGGACGCCGTTTTTGCGCAGTACCGCCGTAGCCCTGAGTAAGATGCTGGATTGGCGTAGGCATCTCTGGCGTTACCAGACAAAAGTCTGTTTGCTGGATACAAGGGTTAAAGTTTACCGTCTTAAAGAAAGCGGTCTGCAAACTCCCGAGCGGTCTACCCCAAGAGTTATCGTTTCTCTCACTTCGCATCCTCCACGGATCGCGCAGTCTTATGCGGCGGTATACAGCTTGCTGACGCAGTCCTTAAAGCCCGACAAAGTGGTATTGTGGTTGGCACAGTCGCAGTTTCCTTGTAAGACGCATGACCTCCCCCTAGAGCTGCTGCACTTGCGTCAATTTGGGCTTTCCATCCAGTGGTGTGAGGATCTTAAAGCCTTGAAAAAGATCATCCCCTCCCTACGAGAATATCCTGAGGACATCGTCGTCTTGGCCGATGACGACATCGTCTACCCCTCCGATTGGCTCAAAAAACTCTATGAGGCCTATCAGAAAGAGCCGAATGTTGTTCAAGCCTATGGAGCTTATAGGAAATTCGTAAATGGGAACTTTGACCTAGATTCTTCTTCTTTTGAAACGGGGACGGACCCTGCCTTTTCTTATGCCGCCTCGTCCGGATTGGGCGTCTTGTACCCGCCAGGAAGCCTCCATAAAGACATTTTGCGCACAGATCTCCCTATGGAATATGTTCCTTACGATGAGCAGACATGGTGCTGGATAATGCAAGTACTCAATAAAACAAAGATTCATGCTTTACAAGGAGGAATAAAAAATCTTATCTACCTTGATTGTGCAGGGGCCATCTCTGCGCATACGGTGGATCTTGTTATGCGTTTTTCTCTATTGGATCTATATCCTCAAATTCAAGAAATCTTGATAGCTGAGGAGCGTGCTATGCTAAAAACGTGTTCCCTTCCTATTGAAGAATAAAAGACGAAAATGCCTCGCTCACACTACAGAAGGGGTACCTGACAAAGTTTTCGAAAGGCATTTTCTGTAAGATTCATGTATGATAGTAAAGGAGAAGGCAGCGTCTTCATGAAGAGGAAAAAGATGGCGTTTGATCGCGAGGCAAGGCGATTTGTCGCAATTTTTGCAGGAATAACGTTTTTATTAGGAAGAGAGAGCGTTCACCTAGGATGGGTCGGGACGATTTTGACTGTATGGTGCTTGTATTTCTTTCGAGATCCTGAGCGCATCCTCCCTTTAGATGACGGAAAAACGCTTATAAGTCCCGCAGACGGACGCATTGTGGAAATCGGTTTCTATGCGCCTCCGGAAGAACTCGACTTGGGAACAGCGCTTCTACAGCGTGTAAGCATCTTCATGAGTGTTTTTAGTGTTCATGTCAATCGCGCGCCCATAGCGGGGACAATAGAAAGGGTGGTCTATATCCCAGGGAAATTCTTTAATGCGACCCTAAACAAGGCGAGTGCACACAATGAACGAGAAGTCGTATCGATACGTACGGCGCATGGCCCACTTGTCTATGTTCGCATCGCAGGTCTTATTGCACGTCGCATTCGCCGAGATATTCGCGAAGGAAATGTCGTGGCTCTCGGACAGCGCGTGGGACTCATTCGTTTCGGCAGTCGGGTAGACGTTTATCTTCCTCCACAAGCCGTGTTGGCTGTTGAGGAAGGGCAAACGATGATTGCTGGCGAAACAATTATTGCTCGTTTTCCAGGAGAAGCTCATGTCGTTTAGGAAACGTCCTTTTCAGAACGCTGCACTAAGACGTAAGAAACGTCGGGGAAAGCCTTCTCTAGGGCGCGTTCTTCCCAATACCATCACGATATCAGCTCTATGTGTTAGCTTGAGCGGAGTGCGTTTTGCGTTTCAGAATCGCTGGGAGGAAGCGGTCCTCTGTATCTTGGTTGCGGCCATCTTGGACAGCATGGATGGGCGCCTTGCGCGCCTGCTGAAATGCACAAACTATTTTGGCTCAGAATTAGATTCTCTAGCGGATGTGATCAGCTTTGGCGTTAGCCCTGCCCTTATTCTATACTTGTGGACTCTTAAATCTCTAGGAAATACTGGCTGGGGTGTCTGCCTTTTCTTTTGTGCCTGTTGCGCCTTGCGCCTGGCGCGTTTTAACGCAACAACGACACAAACACCTCACTGGGCGACAGCTTTTTTCACAGGCGTGCCCGCTCCTGCTGGCGCTTTGATCGCACTTTTTCCTCTTGTCCTTTCTTTCTGTCATGCGGAGCCCTGGGTTAAAAATCCCGCTTTTTCTCTCTACATGCTCGTGAGTGCAGGCCTTTTAAAAATCAGCCGCCTTCCAACATTCTCTTTCAAGAAAGTAAAGGTTTCTTCTCGGCAAGTTTTCCCTCTTTTGGTAATTCTGAGTCTAGGGGTTATCGGCCTTATTACGGAAGTTTGGATGACTCTTGCTCTTCTCTCTCTCATCTATCTTGCTACGATTCCTTACAGTTGCATCGTTTATGCGCGTCTTGAGAAACAACATAAACCTGCGCTCTCCGAAGAATTTCAAAAACAAGAAACCCTTTTTTAAAGGGACTATCACTTTCGAAACTTCTTCTCTCAGAGGTCAGATTTTTTATCGCTGAGAGTTTGGCCAAGATGGGAAGACTTTAAGGATCGTTTTGTAAGGCAAAGAGGTCTTCAAGGTACTGCCAGATTTCTTCCAAGGAAGCAGCGCGATGAGCACGTGCGCGAAAAGTAGCGGCATGTGCTTGACCTCGGCTGTACCAACAGAGGTGTTTGCGTGCAACAAATAAAGCCTTTTCCTCTCCTAGCAGATCAATCAAACGGTTGATGTGGCGAAAGGTGGTTTGGAGGCGTATTTCTCGAGGAAGGGGTGTTGGGGAAATTCCTTGCTGCACAAAGAGCTTTAGCTGATTCGGAAGCCAAGGTGCTCCTAGTGTTGCACGACCGATCATCAACCCATCGGCTCCCGACGCTTCCAGTGCGGCGCGTGCTGTTTCTGCATCTTGAATATCTCCATTGACGAGAACAGGAATGTGCACTGCCTTTTTGATCTGCCCGACGGCGATCCAGTCTGCTTGGCCTGTATAAAATTGAGCCCTTGTGCGCCCGTGAATGATAAGAAGGGCCAGACCTTCTCCTTCAGCAATTCGTGCGATCTCTGAGGCATTTTTCTGTTGTGCGTCCCACCCGAGTCGCATTTTGACTGTTACAGGTAAGGGGGTTGCGCGTCTCACAGCATGAAAGATTTGCTTTGCCAAAGAAGGATCACGCATCAACGCCGCACCAGCCGCCGCTCCCTGAGCGATCTTGCGTGCCGGGCAGCCCATGTTGATGTTGAGGATATCCGCACCCTGATCCGCACTAGCCTTGGCCGCTTCTGCGAGTCGGTCAGGATCCTTTCCAACAAGCTGAACGATTTTCGGTGTTTCTTCCGAGGAGAAGCGCAGCATCTGGAGGGTCTTGGGATTTCTTCGGAGGCAAGCTTCTGCAGCAACCATCTCCGTCATTGTGGGAATAACGCCAAAATCCCGCACTGTTGCTCGGAAGGCCTGATCTGTTATCCCCGCCATCGGTGCAAGAAAAACAGGAGGAACCGAAAATTTTCCTATTTGAAGAGAAGAAAGAAGTCTCACCATCCCCAAACATCCAACAACTCCGTCTATTCGTTTATCAGAAGCGACTCTTTCTCAAAACATGAGACCAAGATCCTTATGGCATTAGCGGATGCGGGCCTGTCGGACAAGGCCAGCGTGCAAAAACCTTCTCCGTCTCTGCGTTATAGGGCCCCTCGAAGCCGACGGTATGTTCCCAATCTGGTGCCGGGTTAAAGGTCTCTATTACCTCAATGATACCTCGAAGGTAAGCCAAGACATTTTCCTTGGTCAATCGATGCTTTCCTACCTTCATTGAGCGTAACATGTAACGATGAACCCCAATGTACTGATGTATTTCGTCCATATAATTCGCAAGATTCCCCGTGATGGCCTTTACATCATCAAAAGCGTAAAGAGAGATGTTTGGCAACGCTTCAATTCTATCGAGAATATAAAGAATTCCGCATATGTATTGCGCAAAAATACCTGCTGTGCGGCCAATAATAAAAGGTGGAATAAAGAAAACAAAAGTCATATCCGGACGCTGAGAGGCTCTTGCGAGGAAAAAATAAATCGCACATGGTCTTGTCTTGAATCTGGTCTCAATTTCTTCAAGAGAGTGTGTCTTCACGAAGGTAGCCACCTCCTTAAGGCTTTCAGGTTTACCATCTCCCAATGATAGAGCTCCATAGTTCCTTGCTCCATAGTAACGACGCCCACCTGCCACCTGAGCGCGTGTTAGGCAACGGCTAGAACTGCGGCTTGATGGAGGGATCAACGGAAAAGCACGAAAAGCAGCAATCAACGCATCTTGCTGGACTCCTACGCTCAAGAGTGTTCGCAAATGAGATCCGATACTCCGTGAAGGATACTCTGGTAAAAGAACCTGACGATCCCCACCCCCTCTACCAAGAAATGCGGATCGAACCCTATGATGATCGCTTTAATGGAAGAGTTCTTTGAGAGCAAGAGGTCTAGGTAGGGAGGGAATTCTCCCAGTTTACTGACATTCAACGCGCGCTTGAAGCCTCCAAGACTTTCTACTTCTTCATCTAGCATGTCGATGGGCATGCAGCTTCCTACGATGGCGGTTTCCTTATCGCGCAGCCAGAAAAAATGACGTCGGATATCGCCTAGCGCGTCAAAGTGCACAGGCGTTTTCAATGGTTGGCTATGAAATAGCTGATAAGGATCCATCACAATCGCCAAGAGAATGGAAATAAGGGGAAAGCAAAGCACACTCCACAGAAGAAAGCGTGTTTGACCCCTTCCAGATCTTTTAGGAGCCTGGTGGATTTCCACTTTTTAACGCTTCCCTTTTTGAGCGCAGAAATAACAGCCGGAACACTTCTCAGTTCTTCTCTTTTTGCTGTGCATCAGTAGGCTCTTCCCAATGTAATAATTGGCAAAGATGGCTCCATTCGCGCTTGCTGAGGGCGCTTGTTTCCTGCGTAACAGACTCCCCGGCCAGCAGGCGCCGGATAACCGCTAAGGTCGTTCCAGAGAGGCGCGCTCCCTCCAGGTGATCATTCACGAAAGCCGCGTAAGTAAGAGGCACCCAGCGCTTGACGATACCGAGCAGAATCTCCGCATACGCACGAATCTCGTACTGTGC
>JAIRMZ010000072.1 GCA_031258355.1 Holosporales bacterium | reverse complement strand
AGAGCATCTAGAGATGCAAAGAAGGACTAATACAGAACGATTCTTTTCCATTTAAACAGGAACGAGATGTTTGCTGATGAGGAAAAGCTGTTTGTGTCCATATATTTTCTAATATATTCGTATTCCTTCTCCTCATCGCCACATGATCCTTGAAATATATCGAACGGTTGTCCTGTTAGTAGTGTATGTCCTATTGCTTTCGGGAAATGGGTTCTGCAGACACTGATAAGTGCAGAGTAGTAATTTGTAAGATATTTTTTACAAAAACCAGCAGGACTGTACCTACCCTAAGAAAGCTCTTAGAGAAGATCTCTGAAAATATGAACGAAAACTCATGAGAAACTTCTTCTCTCGTTAAATAAAAAGGGGAAATTTACTAGCAAGTATAATAGTATATTAAACCTTAACCTATTAATAACGCAAAATCCTATTTTCTTTGGAATAAAGGCTCTGCGGATTTGACAAGTACAAATCCATTTCATAGCTACTTAAACAAGAATGAAATGTTTACTGATGAGTGTAATAGTATTGAGCGATTGATCTGTTGGTAGTGTAGAACCTCATCGTCTTTGGGACAGACGTGAGAGAATTTGGAGGAGGAGTGTTGATTTACCGATACCCGGTTCTCCGCCGAGTAAAAGAACGGAGCCCGCGACAATACCTCCTCCACAGACGCGATCGAACTCTTCAAGACCGCTGAGGAGGCGATCAATGGGGGAGAAAGTGCCTTCGAGAGAACATAACTCTAGGGATTTGCCAGGCATAGAAGGAGAGGGTGTGACTTCCTCGATCTAATATCCCCATTTCTCAGGAGAAAGTGGGGGAATTCTTTTGAAATACTGCTGAAGGACTATCAGTGTATAAGGAACTCCCGTAAAAAAACATCCCGATTCCGTACTTTCTTAATAAATAAGAGTGTGTGTCTAAAAGAATCTTAAATTTCTTTATTTTTGTATGTTCTAAAAAAGCAGATGAGCAAAAAACGATCCGTTCTAATGAATGAGATTTAGCGAAAAGAGCAAATAGATGAAAAAATAATCTATATAACCTTTCTTTTGCGCAAGCTGGACGGGACAAATTTAAAGATTCATTTAATCCGCTCAATATCTCCGCTTCTTCATAAGTTATGTCTGCAGAAAAGTAAGATCCTATAGTTACCGTCTTCAACCTTTCTTACAAGAGGATTTTCCAGAAAGACTCTTATATTCTTTTTCTGTATCAATCAGATGATAATTTTTTGTTTCTTATCCTCCTATAATTACCATCTTTCTCAATATCTCTTCCTTCGGAAGAAATGTCGCTGAATGGTTCCTGGCACTTCCTGACGTCCATCCCATCAACATACACCGGTCTCTCCAGCGGTTGATCATAGAAGATCTGGAGAGAGGATCGGTCCAAAAGGTTAAAGAGATAAGAAACCCCGGAACCCCCAACACCCCTTCAATGAGAAAGCGAACTTGCCTCAGAACCGAACCTTTCCCGATCAACGCTTCTTCTCATTAACCAAGAAATGGCATGATCGAGAAGACCTTTTTTCTTCATCAGACACAGGAGAATCTCTCCAGTCCATACAGAGACAAAGGCATAGGTCAAGAACAACGTCCATCCTCTGCTAAATTGAGGATCAATAGTGTTCTTGAGCAAGATACACATTCTTTCTTCCCCTTCCCTTCCTCCCCCCTTGTTGTTTTCTCTGGGGGGGGGTAGAGTTTCTTCTGAGATTAGGAGTTGAGAAGGGAGAGCAAGCGGATGAACTTGTGGGATAAGGTTCTGTGGAAAATAAAAAAGCGAAAGGGATTTTCTATCATGAAGTTCTAGAAAAGGTTGTTTTTCATTTTTGATCAACAAAAAGGCGCCTCCCGCAGCGCTCTTTCCCTTCTTCTGGTTGACCGAGAATTTTCTTTCTAAGAGGATGAATCAGTAAGTTGGAAAGTTCTCTATCTTCGTGTTATTATTAGATAATTTCTATACGCTATATCCTCATGGTCAATAAAGAGGGGTTACTATACATAAGGCGGTAATAATAGCACACAACCTTCTCTGCCCCCCATTGGACAGGGCGCTTCGAAGGAAGAAAAGAAAAACCTGGGTCTTTAGAAGGTATTTTTCGTCAAGAGAGCGTTCTATCAGTACCGGCAATACATACAAAAGATCTTCTAAAAAACAATCGGCAATCTGGAAATATCATTCATCCTTGCATCATTTCTAGATAATTTTCATGTATTATATTTCTGCAATCAAAAGAGAATTGTTATGAATAAAATGATAATAGCAGCACACAACCTTCTCTGCCCCCATTGGACAGGGCGCTTCGAAGGAAGAAAAGAAAAACTTGGGTCTTTAGAAGGTATTTTTCGTCAAGAGAGCGTTCTATCAGTACCGGCAATAAACACAAAAGATTTTCCAAAAAACAATCGGCAATCTGGAAATATTATTCATCCTCGCGTCATTTCTAGATAATTTCGTGTATTATATCTCTGCAATCAAAAGAGAGCTGTTATGAATAAAATAATAATAGTCGTGTACAGCCTTCTCTGCACCTGTTGGATGGGATGCTGTGGAGGAATGAGACCGTCAGATGATTTTGGGGGAAAGCCAGGGTCTTCTTCAGAAGTTGTTCCTCATCAAGAAAGCGTCCTATCAGCGCTGGGGATGAGTATAATAGGGTACAGCGATCCTACAGTACGAAAAATACTAACAGAACCTCATCAAAAGAGGGCAAATCTTGCACGGGATGCCTATTACGAAGGAGGTTTCCCACAGATGTTCACAGCCATCGGACTCAATAATATCATCGTGGGTTTTAGAGAGATGCAAGAGGTAAGCGCTCGGAATCGATCTTTCCTTTCGGATCGTGTTCGAGAAACATTGCGATCTCTTGGGGCGTCTGTTCCCGCAACACCACAACAGCAAGACGCTTCTCAGGAAAATATTCCTGGCCTTTTAAGCCCAGATATACAAATTTCTTTTCCGAGAAGAAATTTTCATCTTTTTGAAGGGCCCATCCTTAGGATTGGTTCGGCGCCTCATGGAGATGGGTATCAAACCGATATTTGTGCTTCAACCTTTTCGGAAAATCCTCAAATATATCATGATATTTTAGCTAAATACGGCCTTCTTGCAAGACAGGAAATACACGTATCTGTAGAAGCCTCTTCTCCTCAGGCAGGTTCTGTCCCTGATTGGTATCGTTTCGAACAAGCCAATGTCCTTAGTTCTGATTTTGTACAGAAATACAAAGACACCTACCGCCTTATTATAACAAATAGGAGGGTGTCATATTTCTTATTACCTCATGAATTGGCAATGAGGGCATTGGGCTCTTGTTTGATGGTCGGTGGAAAGGCCTTGTTAACCGATGTCTTTGGAGGCAATAAGCATATTACTCAATTTCGTCTCTCCGATTCTCAAGGAGAACAGCAGTATTTCTTTTTGAAGGATGATCAAAGTTTTCTTGTCTATGAAAATTGGTGTTCCTTCCAGCGGAACTTAGGAGAGCATTTTTTTGAAGGCGATGAGGGGCAAAGGTACCATATGCAGATATTTGACAATTTCTTTATCTATCAAAAGACAGAAGCAAGCTTAGAAGAAAGCATCCTTTTCTACGCTGGCCATGCAGCAAAAAGCGGTGATCCGACAAACACAGACGGTCTAATCGTCATCACACGCCTCGAATAATTCCATGATCAAAAAGGAATTCCCTGAGGGGTTCCCTTCCGTTGATGGAACCACCCCCCACTGGGGCGAGTGATGGGAGTTGAACCCACGACATCCAGAACCACAACCTGGCGCTCTAACCAACTGAGCTACACCCGCCACCCAAAATCAGGGATAACCTTTCCTAGGAAAAGCGTCAAGAGTTGTCGAGCCTCTGCTGTCGGAAAAAGCCTTAAAAGAAGAGCACTCCCGCACCTCCTTTCTCCCTCCGTTTCCTGAAGAGGTAGAATTCTCTAATTCGAAAGCCTTTGGAGGGAAAAATGTCCTGCATTCGGCGGCTTCCTCACGCTTTGGTCAATCAAATTGCAGCGGGAGAAGTAATTGCGCGTCCGGCAGCGGTTGTCAAAGAATTGGTTGAAAACGCCTTGGATGCGGGAGCGACTTGTATCGACGTAACGCTCGAAGAAGGAGGAAAGTCAGCGATCATCGTTCAAGACAACGGAGTAGGTATGAATCATGAAGACCTAACCTTGTGTGTCGAACGCCATACAACATCAAAGCTAAAGGACTTGACACGCATTCCGACTTTTGGCTTCCGAGGAGAGGCGTTGGCCGCCCTAGGTTCAGTATGCCGGATGACTCTTACTTCCTGCCTTCAAAACGCCTCCCAAGCTTCCCGTCTATCAGTCGAAGGAGGGAAAAGTTCTCCGCTAGAGCCTGCACCACGTAGGCAAGGGACTTGTGTAGAAGTCCAAGACCTTTTCTTTGCCACACCAGCACGCTTGAAGTTTCTCAAAAGCACAGCCACAGAACGTGCGCACTGTGAAGGCGTCTTTAAACGCTTGGCACTCGCTCATCCTGCTATCGCCTTTCGTTTGTTTGAAGGAACAAGGACGGTGCTTAGCTATAAACCTGGAGAGCAGGTTGCGCGCATAACCGAGGTGCTTGGAAATGTTCCGCAGGAGGATTTGCTCCCCATAGACGCGACAGAAGGTGCATGGCACCTCTCAGGTGTTCTGGGCCGCCCCACCATAACGCAAGCAACCACCGAAAAGCAGTTCTTTTTTGCCAATGGTCGCGCTATACAAGATCCCAACTGCCAAGGAGCCTTACGCTTCGCCTTTCAAGAATTGATCGCGCGTCATCGGTACCCTGTTGCCGTCCTGTTCCTGACCTTACCTTTGGAAGAGGTTGATGTGAACGTACATCCGGCAAAGACGGAAGTGCGTTTCCAAAATCCGCGCCGCCTCCGTTCCTTTCTCATCTGGGCTCTAGCCCAAACCTTACAGCAGACACCAATGGAGAAAGGGGCCGAAGGGCCTCGCCTGGTTCCTTTGCAAAAAGTCCTTGGGGTATCACAAACACGTACGACCTCTGCGAGAGAGAGGCCTCCCAGAACATCTTCCCCTTGTCTTGCGGAGACACAAAGCGCCTTTCAGCTCCCTTCTACTCCTGTAGAGCCTGTGCTTTCATCTCCTTCTTGGGAAGCCGAGAAATTGGCTTTGTTTGAGGAAGGAGCTCCCTGTCCCCTCGGCCACGCAAAAGGGCAAATCCGGAAGCGGTACATCTTGGCTGAAACGGAAGATGCTCTCGTTATCGTGGATCAACACGCGGCCCATGAGCGCATCATTTATGAGCGCACGAAAGAGGAGTTTGCACAAGGGGGTGTGGCACAACAAGCTTTGCTCCTTCCCGTGACGTTGTCTTTCGATGAAGATGTGCTGGAGCTTTTTGCAGAGCAGCAAACAGAGTTTTTTCGGTTGGGACTTTCTTATGTTATTTCCAACACCTCATCTTTGATTGTGGAAGCATTACCGACTTTCTTGCGAGGAGCGGATCCACGATCTTTGATGCAGGATCTAGCAGAAGAGCTCCAAGCATGGGGAAAAGGATTCGTCTTATCGGAGAAATTTCATGAGGTTTTTGCAACTCTCTCCTGCCATACCAGCATCCGCTCTGGCCGCACCCTCTCGCTGAACGAGATGGAGAGTCTCCTTCGGACCCTGGAAAAGACAGTGCACGCGGGTCAATGCAACCATGGACGCCCCACTTATTTAAGGATCCCTTTCGCCGCTTGCGATAAATTTTTTGCCCGTTAAAGGAGCAACTGTTGCTATGGAGAGAAAGCAGACCCCCCTCCTCCGACAAACTGTTCTCCTGCACGAAGCCAACATGGCCCACTAATCAAGGTGGCAGGACCTTCCCCGCACAAAGGGGGATCAGACCATCAGCAAACCGCCATTAATGTGAATGGTTTGTCCTGTGATGTAAGAAGCTTCAGGACTTGACAGGAAGAGGACTGTCGCTGCGACATCCTCAGGCGTTCCTGCCCTCCGAACAGGAATCGCCTCGAGGAAGCGCTGTCGTTGCTCGTCACCCAAAGCTTCTGTCATAGCGGAATCGATAAAACCAGGGGAAACGCAATTGACCGTAATCCCTCTTGTGGCCACCTCTGCTGCCACCGATTTTGTAAGACCAACGAGTCCCGCTTTGGAGGCTGCATAATTTGCTTGCCCTACATTTCCCGTTTCTCCAACGATAGAAGTAATATTGATAATGCGTCCCCAGCGCTGCCCCATCATGCCTTTTATG
>JAIRMZ010000038.1 GCA_031258355.1 Holosporales bacterium | reverse complement strand
AAGAGAGCATAAAATGGTACAAGGATCTTGGGGATTTTCATAGAATCGTGGATTCTGCGCAAGGGTGGCCTGTGCGAGGTGGTGAGCCTCTTCCAGCAAATCCGGACAGTCCCACACATCCCCAAGACGGAAAACGTGAAAACCACTCTGTTTGACCCCAGAAACATCTCCTCCTCCCCGGAGGTGCAGGTCCTTTTCTGCCAACACCGCTCCCTCCGTGATCTTCTTAAAAAAGGACAGACGCTGCATAGCAATGGGAGACAAGGGGCGTGCATACAACAACAAGCAAACAGCAGGTGCCGTCCCCCGGCCGACACGTCCTCGCAACTGGTGCAATTGCGCCAAACCAAATCGCTCCGCGTGCTCAATGATCATTAGTGTTGCGGAAGGAATATCGATTCCTACCTCTATCACTGTTGTGGTGACAAGAAGAGCGCATTTCCCTTCCCGAAAAGCTTCAAGCACCGCTCTTTTCTCTTCGGAAGATAGGCGACCATGCAACAATCCTACGCGTAAACCAAAATGCTTCTGCAGATGCGCAAATCGTTCTTCCGCTGCTGTCAAATCCAACTTCTCCGATTCCTCTACAAGGGGGCAAACCCAAAACGCTTGCTCCTGATCATGTGACAATCGCTCCTGAAGGCGCGTGATTACCTCATCAACCTGAGATAAGGGTTGGAGACATGTGACAACTGGAGGCCGATTGGCTGGTTTTTCTTGGAGAAATGAGACCGCGAGATCACCGTACTCTGTTAAGAGGAGAGTCCGCGGAATAGGGGTCGCGGAGAGATATAACACGTCACAATGCGTTCCCTTCCGTACCAATTCTTGACATTGTCGCACACCAAAGCGCTGTTGTTCATCGATGACAACGAGGCCGAGATCGTGAAAGACAACCCGCTCCGCCAAAAGCGCGTGCGTTCCGATGATAAAAGGAAGTTTCCCAGAGGAGAGATCTTGCAGAATATGCCGCTGTGCACGTCGTTCCGCCGCCGACACCTCTCCGACAAGGAGGGCACAAGAAAGGGAAGGCGGAAGCCACTGGCAACAGGTCACATAATGCTGCCGTGCGAGAACCTCTGTCGGAGCTAGAAGCGCGGCCTGTACTCCGGCATCAAGGACCCGCAGAATGGCCCCCAAAGCAACCAAGGTCTTGCCACTCCCGACCTCCCCTTGGAGCAGGCGCTCCATCGGGACAGAGCTTGAAAGATCGGCGTCAATCTCTTGAAGAGCTTTTGTTTGGGCCGTTGTCAAGGTAAACGGAAGACTTCGTAACCATTGCTCTCTAAGCGCTCCCGCGGGAGGAAACACCCGTCCCTTTTCTTCTCGACGTTGCTGACGAAGCACTTGCCAAGCCAGCTGATGGGCAAAGAGTTCATCGAAGAAGAGGCGTTGCCGCGCAGGGCTTCTCGGGTTCAGGACGGCAAGGGTTCGGGCCTCATGCAAAGATTTGATGGCGGTTTTCCAGGCAGGCCACTGGAAACGCTGCCGTAAGGCCTCCGGGATCCATTCCGGAAGATCCGGAAGGCAAGCCAACAACTTCCGGCAATAGAGACCTACCGTCCGATTAGGAAGGCCAGCGGTTAACGGGTATATGGGCTCAACAAAAGATCTGCAGGAAGAAGGGAAAGAGGACAAACTCTCCGGATGAATCATGCGAGAAAAGGAGGGAGAGGCCTCTATCGTTCCTCTAAGGATGCGCTGATGGCCTATTGGAAAACGATGTCGCAAGGAAGCTGCACGACCGTGAAAAAACACTAGCTCTAGCGTTTCTTCCTGCGTATCGCAGGCTCGAATCCTGTAAGGAGAACGAGAAGAACGCGCAGGATAATGTTCCTGGATCGTTACCGAAAGAACAACGCGTGTGCCCTTTTCATACGCCAACGCTTCGTGCAGATGCGTAAGGATATGGTGCTCCTCCCCATGCGTCGGGAGATGAAGAAGGGCATCTACCACTTTGTCTCCTCCCGTACAACGCTTGAAAAGGCCTGCTATTTTGGGAGGCAAAAAGGTCGTTAAGGGAGCAAAAAGCGACGCATTTTCCGTCATTAAGGGACGAGAAAGAGGAAGACGTGCATTCTCCGTCATTAAAGCATGGTGCCATAAAACACTCCTCCCTTTGGAAAAGAACATCATAAATATCGATCGCACTACCCTTTTGAGAGAGTAGAAACATCTTATTTCCTTAAGTATTGACTTCGGCGCAAAGCGGCCTTACACAATAGACAAAGGATGCCGCGGTGGTGTTCTTAATAGTAAAAATTTAGAGGGGATTAAATGTTGAGAAAGAAAATTGCCAGTACTGCTGGCTTAATAGCTGTCCTTCTGGGAACTATTTCAGGAGAGGCGATGAGACCGAGGGGAGAGGGTGAAGATTTAAGGTTTTCCCCTGTCTCAGTTCTCGTAGATGAAATCGAGTACAGGATTGTGGGTGATGAAGCGAAGGTTTGCGGATACAGGAGAGGCAAGAGAAATGTCTCTGTATCTTCTTGTGTTTTTGTTCCCGCATACGGGAGATGTTGTTTTGTCACAGGGATTGCGGAAAATTGTTTCAGATATACATCTGTAAAGGATATTGTAATTCCTGGAACTGTTCAAATACTGGGGTCGAGCTGCTTTGAAGGCTGTAAGTCTTTAACAAGCGTCTCTTTTGAGACGGATTCTCAATTAAGACGTATCGAAGTGAGGGCTTTTCATCGCTCTTCCTTGAAATCAATAACCATTCCGCGCAATGTGCTCTCATTTTTAAATTTATTAATATAACGATCCACTAGAATCTCCTGGTAACGATGTTATCATTTTTTCTATTAACCATTCCGGTTTAAAGAAGTCAATATCTTTGTTTTT
>JAIRMZ010000043.1 GCA_031258355.1 Holosporales bacterium | reverse complement strand
CACCTTTTTTACGCTTTTCATTGTTCCTATCGTGTACGATCTTTTTGCACGTATACGCAGAGCGCCGCAACATCTTCCTGTTGAATCATAAAAAAGGCACAGGATTTGTGAATTTCAATTCTTCTTCTCATGCCGGAACAAGGAAAAATTACGTGAAGGAAGAGTATATAAGCATGAGACCGTTCTTAAGCAGCTCCCCAGGAATTTGTAGAGTTTTTGAAGGGCGTCACACACTACCCTTATCCTAACGGCATGGGGGAATCGTGAATCTTCGAGGAAAAATCTTCTTCGCGAGCATGCTGCTGTCCGTGGAGCTTAGCCCTCTTCCCTCCCACGCAAGAACGATGAAGGATTATGGAGATGATCTTCGATTGATCGTGCCCACTTGGGCTTTTGGCCTTGCCATAGCGGAGGATGGGTACACAGGCATGAGACAATTCTTATGCAGCCTGATCTCCTCCCAAGGAATCGTAGAATGGCTGAAAGGTGTTACACGCCAGTCTCGTCCTAATGGTGTGGGGGAAGATTCTTTTCCTTCGGGACATGCGGCAGGAGCTTTCACAGGTGCAATGTTTATTCATTGTCGTTACAGCTTCCAGCAAGCCCTTGTTCCTTATTGGCTATCTATTTTCGTAGCAGCGTCGCGAGTAGAAGCTCAAAAACATTACCCTCGTGATGTTTATTGCATCGTTCTTTGTTTCCGCTGTCTGCACATTTTTCTTTGTTGACGATAAAAACAGCTCCGTGGGAGTCATGGCAGATGGCGATACCGTAGGGATTGTTTACAAATCTTCTTTCTAAAGAAGTTGAAGGGCATTACGTGCCAGCCTCTTTAATGCAGGAGGAGGAGGAGAGGGAGGGACCCTTGTTTTGCCTTTCTCTCTTGTGCTACAAAAAGGTGTTGACGCGGGGTAGAGCAGCGGTAGCTCGTCAGGCTCATAACCTGAAGGTCGCAGGTTCAATTCCTGCCCCCGCAACCAAGTGTTTCTCTTTTTATTTGTTAAAAAAGAAGGGGATCCCATCAAAAGACGTAGGATTTTATTACAACAAAAGCTTCTTCCTCTTTTCGTTTCGAGATTCTAACAACCGATCCATCATGTCGGGCGCGACGAGGACAGTTATCGACACCGCATGGAAGCATTGAAACACCGGCTTTCTTATTCTGTGGGACGAAGGCTTCTGTAAAGAGCTTGTCCCCCAAGCAGCTCGAAGAAGCGAGCACTCAAATTTGTCTTGCGAATACGTATCATCTCATGCTGCAACCCGGTGCGGACCTTATCGCGCAGGCGGGAGGGTTGCATACCTTTATGGGGTGGTCCGGGCCTTTGCTGACGGATTCTGGGGGATTCCAGGTATTTAGCTTGGGACATGGCTCTGTTGCGGATGAAATTAAAGGAAAACGCGTGCGTACCTCGTCGGTCTTGAAAATTTCCGAGGAAGGGGTGGCGTTCAAGTCTTATCGTGATGGAACCTCCCAATTACTAACGCCAGAGCGTTCCCTCGACTTGCAATGGAAGATAGGAGCGGATTTTGTGGTGGCATTTGACGAATGTACCCCTTATCACAGTAATCGGTCTTACACAGAGCAGGCTTTGGAACGGAGCCATCGGTGGGAGCAACGTTCTTATGAGAGATTTCAAGAGCACAACACGGGGCAGCAAGCCCTTTATGGAGTTGTACAAGGAGGCGTTTATGCGGACTTACGCGCCAAGAGTGTGCAGTTTATCAATTCTCTTCCCTGCTTTGGGCAAGCGATTGGTGGAAGCTTAGGCGCGACCAAAGAAGAGATGTTATCGGTTGTTGACGGGGTAACGCGTGCTTTGGACCCGACGAGACCCATCCATCTTCTGGGGATCGGAGGACTCGAGGACATTTTGAAAGGTGTGGCCCTTGGCGTGGATACATTTGATTGTGTCCATCCTACGCGGTTGGCTCGCCATGGGGGCGCTCTCGTCCCCGTCGCCTTTCGTGAGACCCCGACACGCGAGCATCTTTGCCTGAAACGTGCCGCTTATAAAGAGGACTTCCGTCCGATCGATCCCGCTTGCCCTTGCGCCACCTGCCAGCAGTTCTCACGTGCATACCTCCATCATTTACTCAAGGCGCATGAGGTCTTGGCGATCCCCGCCCTCACCCTCCACAACGTGACGTTCATGAACCGCTTTATGCAGGATATCCGCTCTGCTCTGGAGCAAGGTCGCTTCTCCTCTTTGCTTTTAACTTGATTTTAATTCCCGCTCCAAGACTTTTTTGGTTCTTCTGATACGTGTTTCGCTATATACAGAGTAAAGTGTGCTAGGGAGAATGACTGCAACGCCAAAGTACACGTTCGTGCTGAGGATTTCGTCAAAAATAACCCACCCAAACAGAGAGGAAAAAATAAAGTCTGTGTATCGGAAAGGCGCAATAGCGGACAGATCTGTCGCAGAAAAAGCGCGGAAAAGAAAGTACTGAATGAGGTTTCCCCCAGCTCCCAACAGAAACAAGATAAAGAGCTCATAAGGCGTTGGCTCTATCCATACATAGAGAGCGGGGAACAAACTAAGAAATGTCGTTCCCATCGCAAAGTACAAAAGCATCGTAATACGATCTTCTCCTACGACCATGCGCTTGGCCATCACATCTTGGACAGCAAAAAGAAAAGCGGCCCCAATAGGGATAAACATCGTAGACTTGAGGTGCACACCATCCGGAAAAACGAGGATCGCTAACCCGATTAATGTAAACAATGTTGCCACCCAACGAGGAAGAGGAACCTTTTCTCTCAAGAAGATAGACGACAGGATGAGAGTAAAAGTTGGAATTGTCCAGAAAACAATGGTACTCTCAGCTAGAGTCAAAAGTACAACGCTAAACGCACAAGCCGTAATGGAAATAAAGCCTAAAACAGATCGGACGATCTGCATGCTCATTTGCTGTGTGCGCAAGATCTCTTTCCCTCGTGTAAAAAAGAATGGACAAAGCGTGATCAATCCAAAGAAAAATCGGAAAAAGATGACCTCAAGACTGGAGAGTCGATTTCCCACAAATTTCATAATGGCGTCATTCGCGCAACCGACAAGTAAACTCGTAACAAAAAAGGAAATCCCTACGGCGTAGCCGCCGTGCGTGGCTTTTGAATCTGACATGAAAGACCTCCTGATAATAACTACCTTGTAGACAAAACTTCCCCTGTAATCAAGAGATGAGGAAACTATGCGTTTTATTTTTGATTGGACCGAAACCTATGCGGATTTAACCACGCCTTGGCGTGGTGATGAAGATCCCTTCACCCTGACAATCACACAAGCAGAAGGAGAATTCGCGGTCGCCCATGTGACGTTAAAGAACCCGCGTCTCCAGACGCGTTCCCTTCGTAAACGGGCGTATGCACGCATCGCTTACCAGAAAGAAGAGGGTCCTATCGTCCCTTTATTCTGCGGTCGCGTGATCACCATTCCCGTTGCTCTTAAAGGAGCGCTGATGACGATCGAGCTTATCGCGGAGCCCAATACCTCGGCAGAGCAGCTGCAAACCTTAATTCGTACCTTGCAGAAAGCTCCATACTGGGATCCTCTTTTTGTGCCAGAAGGAGCCGAGAACCTCCCCCATGAAGTTCTAGAAGCGCGTACAGCGCTTTTTGCTTGGGATCGCGTTGATGGCGCTCTCCGCCTCTCCGACCTATACCAAGGAAGAAAGAACGTGACTCTTGAGACCATCTTCCCGAACTCCCTTCATCTTCATCGTGGTCCGGAGCCTTGGGATGCGGTGGAAGTCACGCTAGAAGCGCAATGGACACAACGCGCCACAGGTGTCTTCGATATCGCCCCAATCATTGCTCATCAATTTCCAGGTCAAATGCTCAACACCTACTCAGGAAAAGATTTCCAAAAATCTTGGAATGCCCTGACCCATAAACTTTCTCTCGGGGGATACAATATTCTTTACCATTCCCTTGAGGAGATCCTTCCACCTGAGACGGGTATTTTGCATCTGTATCCTCGGCAATCTCCAGCCTTTTTCCTGTGGAAGGAAGAGGAAGAAGCTCTGCACGCAGAGCATTTTCATCGACGTCCTTTAAAAGTGCGCCTCAAGCGCTTCTGGTTTCATGGGCAGTTGATTCTTGCCTGGCACTACCAGCAAAAACGTCGAGAAATAGCTCATTTTACGTTGCGTAATCGTCATCAATTGCGGACATTTCAAGAGGGGGGAACGCCAAAAGGGCATATTAAGCGCCTTCATCTCAAATTAAACGCTATCGCCCCTGCTCAAGAAGTGGCGTCTTGGCAAGGATTTACTTTGTATAGGGAAGGTGAGCGCATTGCATCGGGCGGGCGGCAATATTCCGCTCTTCAAGACCATCGATCGCACTCTCATTTCCTTGAGGATAAAGCCTTTTGGCGAGATATAGGGGCCCTTCCTATGGCTTTAGGCGATGCCTCTCGGGCCAGCTTCTTTACAACTGCACGAGGACAAAGTGCTGTTCTTCATGCTCTTGCGCGCGCACGATCCTACCTCGCGGCCTCTTCACGATCTTTTGAGATCTCCTTCCGAGGAACCTTTGCCGAACTTGCGCCTCTCACAATTGAGGATACCGTTATCCTTAAAGATCCTCGCTTGCCGGGAAGACAGGTCCAAGGAAAGGTAATCAAGACTCATCTCGTGGTCGATGGGAAGACACAAACGTGCTGGGGAGAGATCCGCCTTGCTTGTGGTGTTGGTTGGGCGGAGCAACCGCCTTCCGAAGGATATCAACTTGGCACAGAGCTTTACGCGGAATCGGATTACGCTGAGCGAGACGTCTATCAGCAAGAAGAAGCGATGCGCATCGAAGATATCGAAATAGAGGATTTTTCCCAGCATCTTCCGACACAAGGATTTGCAGGAAGCACGGGATGGGATGTTCGCGATCTCATTTCCGGTTTCCAGATCACAAATTCCCCAGAGGAGCAAGAACGCTTTTTGTCACAACAGAAGGCGGAGACTCCTTCTACGCTCTTGGCACACTTGAAAAAGTGTTGTACGACCGTTCGCTTAGATCTTCGCGATCTGCGTGCGAAGACGCTTTTAACACACATCATCCCGATTAATTTGCTTTCCTCTTGGTCTGCACCTAAAGGAATTACCCTCGAGGAAGAGGCTCCTTAATCCCTCTTTGAGAGGTGTTCTCTCTATGCGTCGGAGGAGAGACGTTGTATTATTGGACAAGGCTTGCCTACGTAGAAACGATCAGAATGCTCAAAGGAAAAATCAACCTCGGTGTGGTGGCGAACGCTCTTGAGTGGGTAGACTACGCCTTGTATGGTGCTTTTTCCTCAGTGATGGGCCCTCTCTTTTTTCCACGAGAAGACGCGCTAGCTTCTCAGCTTGCTGTCTTTGGTGTTTTCGCTCTTGGATTTATTGCGCGTCCTCTGGGGGGCGCTTTATTCGGTCATATAGGGGACAGAACAGGACGTGGGAATGCCTTATTCCTCTCCATTATTCTAATGGCCATTCCTACCGCTTGTATCTGCTTTCTCCCTACTTATGAGCAAGCCGGATTTCTGGCCCCTCTCTTGCTGATCGTCATTCGTATCCTCCAGGGGCTGGCCATCGGTGGAGAGTATACAGGCGCGATGGTCTCTTTGGTCGAAAACGCACCAGTGGAGAAAAGAGGGCAGTTAGGAAGTTGGGCAGATATTGGTTGTCTAATTGGCACTTTATTTGGAGGACAATTGATTGCTGTCGTTCTGAGCTCCCTTCTCTCTCCGGAAGACTATCAAGCTTGGGGATGGCGCTTACCTTTTCTCTTAAGTTTTGGATTAGTGTATGTCGGGTTTCGGCTTAAACAAACCATGAAAGCCCCTCCTAAAAAAACCACATCTCCGCGTCTCCCTCTTGTGGATGTCTTCAAGAAACATACAAAACCGGCCTTATACGCCATGTTCATTGTCTCCTTTAGTGGAATCTCTTTCTACAACCTTCTTGTTTTCCTTCCGAACTATCTTGTCATTTCAGAACGCGCTTCCCCTTTTTACGCCTTCTTGATTACGGGGATTACCAATGCTTGCATGATTCCTGCCACATTCCTTTCGGGCCGTCTGACGGATTTCTTTAAGAAACGCAAGATTTTTCTGCAAATTGGTGTTTGGGGTATCCTTTTGCTCGTTTACCCAATGGTCGCTGCTCTTCAAGAAGGTTCTTTATGGCTTTATGGGATCCTTCATGGACTTTCGGGCATATTCCTATCCTTTTACTATGGAGGAAGAACGGCTTTCTTCGCAGAGACATTTCCTGCTCATGTGCGATACACGGCTGTCTCTATCGCCTTTGGCCTCGGCCAAGCTATTGCGGGCGGAACGGCTCCTTTTGTTGCCACTTACCTCGTGAACAAAGCAGGAGGAGACGTACGCATTGTTGCTGCTCATTTCGCTATTGGCGCTTGTTTTGCGTTGTACGCCCTTGCACAAATGACCGATCGCACAGCGCAGCCCCTTGAATAGGCTCATAAAGATTTAGTTCCTGTGAGTGGATGATTTTTTTCTTGGAACTCTAAAAGAAGAAAGGCCCTTTTTCTCAGATTGGTTTGCTTTTCCGTGCTTATTAAAGCACATTTTTTAGTATAGAAAAATGACCCGATCTGCTAAGATAAAAAATAAATAAATACCTTGTTTTACCGACGCAACCCGAGAGTCCCAATTAAGGTCGTGTATCGTGCTGTGTCCAAGCGTTTAAGATAATCCAAAAGCCGCCGCCGGCGTCCCACTAATCCTAGTAACCCACGTCGAGAATGCAAATCTGCCTTATGGATATTCATATGATCACCTAGCGTATTAATACGCTGAGTCAGCAAAGCCACTTGCACCTCAGGAGATCCCGTATCCCCTGGATGGCGAGCAAACTTTCCCATAATTTCCGCTCTTTCTTCTCGTTCCATCCCTGTTCCTTTCTGCTGCACCGTTCGGTACACAAACGCAAGAGACATTGTACTGTGCTCTTGAAAAGTTTACCAGAGGCGCCGAGAAGGCCACTTACTCTCGTCTCGTGCGCTCTTCTTGTCGAGCCACTTGTGCGCAAACAGCATCACAAAGGTCCTTTCCGACAGGAGACTCCGCGAGAAGCTTGCCGTATTGTTCCACCAACATCGAGCGCCAGATCTCTCCCCCTGTTCCCTCTCCCATATCTAATCCCGCAAAAGCTGAGCTTAAGAGTGTACCAAAGCAGAGGCCCACCAATTCCTGCGATGTTCGGGTCACATCCTGTGACGCTCGATTCACATCCTGCAAGGAGAGGAGAGCGGCAGAAGGCAGGTTCCCAGGGGCGACTGGCTTTTTTTGAGGTTGAACCCCCTGCTCAAGTGCTGTTCTCGTGAGAGCATCGTGTTTGCCTTTTAGCCACCCCTGGAAAGGCGTCGCCTGGCGCAACAAAAGGGCTTTATCCAAAAAAGAAGGAATTTTTGAAGTAGTTGGCATTTACATTGTCTCCATTTGAGCTTGAAGAGCTCCAGCCTCTTTAATCGCTTGCAAAACGGTGATCATATCCCGTGGAGAGATCCCAAGAGCGTTAAGCGCGTTCACCAATTCCTGTAAAGAAGCGCCCGGGGCTAAGATCCCTAATTTCTCATCACGAGCATTCCCTTCGTCAACATCTATTGTTGTTTGGCGTGTTCTCATAGAACTATTACCATATGGACCAAAACGATCACGCCCTTGAGAGCGAGATCTTCTCGATGGTGTCTGTGTTCCCTGATCCGTTTTTGCTACTTGTTCCCCTTGAGAGTCCGTCTGCGTTCCTTGGGTATTTTGACCTGTTTGCGTCCCTTGGGAGGCCTTTTCTTTCTGTTCTTGATAGATCCGGATATCGTTATTGATCCCCTGTCTATCGTAATAGCCAGGATAAGAAGGCGGGTACGAATTGTAGTTCCAACCGTTGCCAGGAACAGCCATAGGCGTCACATGATCCGTCTCTGTGATTTTGACCATCAGGCTTCCATGCGCAACAGCAACAGGAGAAATACGAACGTTCTCGTTAATCACGACGACGCCATCACGATCATCAAAAATGATGCGCGCTTGCTGATCGGGCTTTACGCTTAATTGCTCGATACGTGTGATGAAGGCGACTAGATCTCCTTTATGATGACTGGTGTCGATAACAATGGTGCTTGGGTCGGTTGCCTTAGCAATAGAGCGTTGTTCCTGCGTATTGATAACATCGCTGACGCGTTTAGCCGTCGTAAAATCCGGATTTCTCAGCATAATGCGAAGAGAATCTTGCTGGGCGAGCTCGAAAGGCACTTCCTTTTCGACAATACCTCCGTTGGGGACACGTCCGTTTGTTGGAACACCTTTCGTCACTGTCTGCATTTGACCCTGTTTCGTATCTCCCCCAAAGGTGTACCCTCCAACAGCAATCGGTCCCTGTGCGAGGACATAAGTTTCTCCATCCGCTCCGACTAAGGGAGTCGCCAACAAAACACCCCCAAGTAGGCTTTTGGCATCGGCAAGAGCGGAAACGGTCACATCAATGTGAGTCCCGTGACGGGCGAAAGGAGGAAGGATTGTAGTGACCATCACTACCGCTGTGTTTTTGGTTTTCATATCGGAAGCTTTTAAATCCACCTTTACTCCTAAGCGGCCGAGCATGCCAGCAAGACTTTCTCGAAGGGGAGAGCTTTTGGCATTGTCTCCCGTTCCTTGCAACCCAACAACCAATCCATACCCGATCAATTGATTGCCACGCATTCCTTCAAAAGAGGCGATATCTTTGATGCGTGTTGTGATCTGAGGCAAAGGCTTAGAAACCCCCCCTTTGGGGGACGCTGTTCTCCCCGATTCTGGAGCAACAACGAGAAGAACGCTTAACAAGAAGAGATAAGGAGTAAATTTCACGGTAACGAGAACCCTCTATTTTTCCGTTTGCAAGGATAAGGAACGTTTATTAAGGCTTTGTTGATGGAGGCGATAACGCTCGGTATACTGAGCCGTTTTTTTAAGGTTCTTGTTTATGAAAATCGGTCCTCTTACACCTTCTAGACGTGCGCAGCCTTTGAGGAAGGTTCGCTCTCCTCTGAAGGGAGGTCCTTACCCATTCGCATCGGAAGCTCCTGCCGAAGCGGAGGGCGTTGCGCCATCATCTCCGGCAGAAGCTCTTATCGGTCTACAGACCACCAATGAAACCTCCCCGGAACTCACGGCTTTGGAAAAGGGGGAGCAAACTTTGGATCTCTTGAAAAACCTACAGTTGTCTCTATTGAGCGGACAGTGGTCCAGGGATCAGTTGCAACGTCTGTTGGAAGCGGTTCATCAACAGGGGGACTCTACGAAAGATGCGGCCTTACGCTCCATTCTCGAAGAGATTTCTTTGCGCGCGCAAGTCGAGCTTGCCAAATACCGTTCTTAAGAGCGGGGTTTTATAACGTCAGCAGGCTATTGTCGTGAGAAGAAGATGCGAGAAACGCTCAGAAGAATTTGGCACCTACCTTTTGTTCACAAGATCGGTGTTCGCCTTGCACATTATTCCCATTTGTCCTGGACTCTTTTCTGGCATTGCTGGGTTTTCAGATTAGATTTAGAAAAAATCCGCAAGAAATCCCGCCTTTTGCGAGAGAAAGGCGTTCAGACCCCACAGCGGAAAACGCCACGTCTAATCGTCTCCTTCACTTCCTTTCCTGACCGTATCCATGAGGTCTTTGCCGTGGCCTATTCTCTTTTGACACAATCTCTTAAGCCGGATGCCGTCCTCTTATGGCTAGCGGAGGA
>JAIRMZ010000044.1 GCA_031258355.1 Holosporales bacterium | reverse complement strand
CAGAGAAAAAGTTCTTGCCGCTTATTATAGGAACGGCACCTCAGCGCATATCCTTATAGATCGAGAGGGAAAAGTATGCATTAACGTTGATTATCGCTTGTACAGGGCCTTTCATGCGGGAATATCCCAGTTCTATGAGCTGACATCCCTTAACGGATATAGCATAGGGATAGAATGCGTTAATACCCTTTATGGAAAAAGAGAAGGTCCGTATCCGGTTCCTAGACACGAATGGGAAGCGTACACACAAGAACAAATGGATGCTGTTGGTGAGGTGGTATTTCTCCTTCAGAGATATGGACGAATACCTGGTTTTATGGTCGCGGGACATGCAGATATCGCACTAGGGAGAAAAACGGATCCTGGTCCTCGTTTCGATTGGCAAGGCCTTTATAAAAAGTTCGGTGTAGGATTCTTCCCTGAAAAGCGCCAGATACAGAACCTTCCAGATCTTAGAGATGAGATAACTCTGCACCGTTTCCTTTCTGTTCTCGGGTATCATTCGGATCCGAACATTGCGTTGGGGTGTCCGATATGGGCGTTCTGCGCCCACTATTGCTCTGAACTTCTCTCCACAGAAATGTCTCCAGGTATCGGAGCAACAATTATTCGGTGTATCACCAGCCTTTACAAACGTGTGGATCCAATAACACATCAGAGATCCCATCATATTGATGAGATGTGTGAAAATCTTGCCGATGAGCATCCTGGTGTTTTATCTGAGTTCATCGCGTCATAATGCAAGAAGTGGGGTTTCCGTCCACTGAAAGGTATACATCGGAGATATCATAAGAATTTAGGCGAAAGGCCGGTGTTTCTTGTCGATGCGGTGCGAATTCTTTAGCCTAAGCCTTTGCAACTAAGGAGGAGATAATGACACTTAAAGGCAGCAAAACGGAAAAAAACCTGAGGACAGCATTTGCAGGAGAATCTCAAGCCCGGAATAAATACACGTATTTTGCATCTCAAGCGCGGAAAGAAGGGTACGATCAGATAAGTATACTCTTTGATAAATCTGCAAATCAGGAGAAAGAGCATGCTAAAATTTGGTTTAAATGTCTGCAAGGAGGAACGATAGGGGATACACGAGAAAACCTTAAAGCAGCGATTCAAGGAGAGCATGAAGAATGGACCACCATGTACCCTGCCTTTGCCCACGAAGCGGAGGCGGAAGGATTCCAGGAGATTGCTGCACTCTTCCGGGCCGTGGGAGAGATAGAAAAAGCGCACGAGGCACGCTACCAAGCTCTCCTCGCACGCCTCCAGAAGCATGAGGTCTTCAAGGAACCTGAAGCTGTTCTTTGGGAATGCCGCCATTGCGGACACCTTTGTGACGCACTCTCAGCGCCGGATCTCTGCCCTGTCTGCAGGCATCCTCAGGCGGGATTTGAGAGGAAGGCGTGTAATTACTAAAGAGGTTTGGGTATTTTTTTCTGGAGTAGGAGAAGCCCTCTATAAGGTATTGGCCTGGGTTCTTGTTCCATTTGTGAATATCCTCCATCTGGATTCAAGGGAAAGAGTGTAATTGTGAGAAGGCAGTACCGCTTCCTAGAAGCTAGAGGCGCCTTTGTAACGCTCATATCTCCCCGTCTGAGGAGCCCCTAAGCAAGACCTAAGAGAATGATAGCTCGTATTAAAGGATGTCCCCTCCCTCTTCAGATCTGTGAAAGGTGTTTTTGAAGCGCTTTCAGTTCCGAGTCTTTTATTGTCTCCATCAAGAAAAATTTAAGATAATTGCCCACGACAATCCTCTTCTTTCCAAAAGGCGAAATTTGCATAAAAACCTTATTAGTGGCATGGTAAGGCAGCTGTGAAGAGGAGGATGTTGTGGAACTGAATCTAGTGATCGCCTGTGCGCTCTTGGCGCTTGTTTACGGGTTCTTTTCTTTCAAAGGCGTTATGGCCATTCCTGCCGGGACGGCGAAAATGCAGGAAATAGCGGGTGCCATCCAAGAAGGGGCACGTGCTTATCTTAATCGGCAATATCGCATTATTGCGATCGTGGGCGTGGCTATTACGGCCATCGTTTTTGCCTTTTTGGGAGGTCACGCGGCTACGGGATTCCTCCTAGGGGCGATACTTTCTGGTGTTGCCGGATATATCGGCATGAATGTTTCCGTACGGGCGAACGTGCGTACCGCGGAGTCGGCACGGCGCGGCTTAGGAGCTGCCTTATCAGTAGCCTACAAGGCGGGAGCGGTGACGGGCTTTCTCGTCGTTGGGCTCGGCCTCCTAGGAATTACCCTTTATTATATCTATCTGCAGCAAGCGACAACCGATTTGCATGTCATTTCTGAGGCTTTGGTTTCCCTAAGTTTCGGTGCTTCCCTTATTTCTATTTTCGCTCGCTTAGGAGGAGGGATCTTTACAAAAGGGGCAGATGTTGGCGCGGATCTTGTAGGAAAAATTGAAGCTGGTATTCCTGAGGATGATCCACGTAATCCCGGTGTAATCGCGGATAATGTCGGAGACAACGTTGGAGATTGTGCCGGTATGGCGGCGGATCTTTTCGAGACGTATGTTGTCACTTTGTCAGCAGCTATGGTTTTAGCGAATCTCTTTTTTACAGAGGAGCTTTGCCAGCAGCTGACTTTATATCCTCTGGTGATTGCGGCTATATGCATTGTCGGCTCAATCTTAGGATCCTTTTGCGTCCGTCTCGGAAAAAGCCAGAATATCATGAGAGCCCTTTACAAAGGGGTTTTCTCAGCGACCTTCCTCTCTGGAATGGGGATTGCCTTCTTGACCAAATATGTCTTTGAAGAGACTGCTGTCTTCCAGGGGGGCGGAAAGGAATTTCTCTGTTCGGACTTAATTTTCTGTGCTTTTTATGGATTGCTCATCACGGTGCTACTTGTCTGGATTACCGAGTACTACACATCAACGCAGTACCGTCCCGTGAAAAGTATCGCGCAAGCCTCTATGACAGGGCATGCAACAAACATCATTCAAGGGCTTGCGGTCTCTATGGAGGCAACAGCTATTCCGATCGTCATTATTTCTGCGGGTATTCTTGGGGCTTACTTGAGCGCCGGGCTCTACGGTATTGCTATCGCGGCGACGACAATGTTGGCTTTAGCCGGCATGATTGTGACTGTCGATGCTTACGGTCCTGTTACGGATAACGCGGGTGGTATCGCTGAAATGGCGGAGCTGTCCGAAGACGTGCGAGCTGTGACAGACGCCTTGGATGCTGTGGGCAATACGACAAAGGCTGTAACGAAGGGATATGCCATTGGATCGGCAGGGCTGGCGGCCCTGGTTCTCTTTGCAACCTACACGCAGGATCTGCAACGTTATTTCCCAGATATGACGGTGAGTTTTAGTCTGGAAAACCCATACATTGTCGTGGGGCTTTTTATTGGGGGTCTTTTGCCGTATCTCTTTGGCTCTTACGGTATGATGGCTGTTGGCCGTGCTGCGGGGGCTATCGTTGTTGAGGTACGCCGGCAGTTTAAAGAAATAAAAGGCATTATGGAGGGGCAAGCGAAACCAGATTATGGACGTGCTGTGGATATTCTTACGAAGGCGGCGATTCGCGAAATGGTTACGCCTTCCTTACTCCCAATTCTGGCTCCCATCGTCCTGTATGGTGTTATTTATCTATGTAGCGGGCGTGCAGCCGCTTTCGAGAGCGTTGGAGCAATGTTGCTTGGGACGATTGTGACGGGGCTGTTTGTGGCGATATCAATGACCTCTGGAGGGGGGGCTT
Organism: Holosporales bacterium; assembly: GCA_031258355.1. Classification (GTDB taxonomy): domain Bacteria; phylum Pseudomonadota; class Alphaproteobacteria; order UBA3830; family JAIRMZ01; genus JAIRMZ01. The sequence goes on along the minus strand of JAIRMZ010000044.1, from coordinate 6,345 downwards.
GGGATAATGCCAAGAAGTACATTGAAAGTGGCTTTTTTGGTGGAAAAGGTTCTGAGGCCCATAAAGCGGCAGTTACAGGAGACACCGTGGGTGATCCCTACAAAGACACCGCAGGGCCTTCTATCAACCCAATGATCAAGGTTATTAATATTGTCGCCATTCTCTTAATGTCTTCCTTAGCCTCTGGCGAATAGAAGGCCTATTCTTTCGTCAGAGGTGGTTCTTCCCATTTTGAAAAATGCCTGCCCCTTTGAGCGCATTTTCGCCTACACGAGCCGGCAAGTGCCCATCTGAACAGAAGTGCCTTGCTCTTATGGCGTATTCTTGAGAAAGTTAGGAAGAGCGATCAGGAAAGGAGAGAAAGATGCCGAAAATTGTATTTGTCTTGGCGGATGAGACAAAGAAAGAGGTAGAAGCCGCTGTGGGAGACACAGTGCTCGAAGCTGCTCGAGCGGGAGGCGTCCGCTTGCCAGGAGCCTGCATGGGTGCGATGGTCTGTGGCGCTTGCCTCGTGGAGGTGGATACTCCCTGGGCAGAGCGTCTTCCTGCTCCAGAAGCACGAGAGGAAACAGCGCTCGAGTCGGCCTGGGGCGCCACACCCCGTTCACGCCTCGCTTGCGCCTTGAAGATGACAGAGGCTCTTGATGGTTTGGTGGTACACATTCCCGCATAATTTTTCGCCAAAGATAGATTCCGATGCGTCTTTATGAAAGCACCATCCCCGATGCAGCGGGCGATCCAGATAGCGAAAAAAGCTTTTTCTTGCCAAGAGGTTCCGGTGGGAGCCATTTTGCTCCACAGAGGAAATTTCTTGGCAGAAGCGCATAACGCTGTTATTAATACACCAGATCCTACAGGGCATGCAGAGATTCTCGTGATGCGGGAAGGTGCTCGCCTTTTGGGAACCCCCTTTCTTACAGAATGTACACTCTACGTAACATTGGAGCCTTGCCCGATGTGTGCTCAGGCGATGGCTTGGGCCCGCCTTCAGCGGTTGTGCTTCGGGGCTTATGACCAGAAAAGAGGGGGCGTGGAACATGGTCCGCGCATTTTTGCACAATCCTCCTGCCCCCATAGACCGGAGATCTGCGGTGGCATTGAAGAAGCGGCCTGCGGTGCGTTGTTAACCCGCTTCTTTGTGGCGAAAAGGAGCTCTCCAGATTCCCTTTCTATATCCTAACGAAAAAACACGGCAACAAGTGATAAAATGGCGTGATGCCTGCCAAAATTTCCACAAAGGACCTTTCCTGCTGGATTCTCGTCGATGCAGGGAAAAAAGGATCGGAAAATCAAGCTATTGGTCTCGCAGAACGTTTAGACTGGCCTTTTACTCTTCATCGTCTAGACCTTCCTTGCCTTTCCTCAAGGAAACAGCGAGGGGCCTATGTCCATAAACTCGAGCATTCTTCTCCTTATCCGAATATCATCATCTCCTCTGGGCGCCGAAGTCAGCCGATCGCCACCACTTTTAAGAAGCGTCATCCTGAGGTTTTTTTAATCGCTCTATTGAACCCTCTCATGCCGTTGTCTTTGTTTGATCTGGTTATTGCTCCCCAGCACGATCGCCTTCGCGGGCCAAATGTTCTCTCTCTCCGTGGCGTTTGGCACCGCGTTACAAGAGAAAAACTTCAGGAAGGGGTTCGGCAGGAAAGTTTTCCCCAATTACGTCGGCCTTTGTTGGGTGTGCTCTTGGGAGGCACAAGCAAGCACTACAACTGGACGCATACGTCAGCCATTAGCCTTATGGCGCATTGCCCCCCTTTTCTTCCGCCACAACCCCCACGGTTCCGCGTTCTATACGAAACCTTGCTTTCTTTCGATAAAAAGGGTTGGGGTGTTGTTATTTTGCCTTCACGACGAACACCCTCTTGGCTGGTTCGAGACCTACAGCGGCAAACGGCAGATACTTCTATCCTTATCGACAAAGGAACAGGTCCTGTTAACCCTTATCTCTCTGTCTTAGCAGCTGCGGACGCGCTTCTCGTTACCGCCGACTCTATGTCCATGATTTCTGAAGCTTGTGCGACAGGAAAGCCTGTTTACATTTTTCCCTTGGCGGGTGCTTCACGGAAACTCTCCGCCTTACAACAATCTTTTTGCGATGCGGGATATGCGCGCCCTTTTCAAGGTGTCATCGATTTTTGGACCCCTCCTCCTCTTGAGGAAAGGGAAATTGAGGAGAAAATTGCCGAAAGAGTGATGCGTTTTCTCTCTCGACACTAAGGACTTTCCTCTGCGCGGGCAGTAACGACAAAAGCGTGCACGATAGGAGCCATCAAGCAAAAAAGAAAAATCCACCAACCATGCCAGAAGCTGAAACAAGTTAAGGTCACGCTCAATGCCGCACAGATACTTGCGCAAAAGCTAGCACGCATCAAAAGAGGAAGGGGCGCTTTTATGAGGGAGCGGAAGAGATAATCCAAAAGATAAAGCATGATCAAAATGCCGATGATCCCGAGATCTTCCCAGATCTCTAATGCCGCATTGTGCGTGTGATGAACCCACTGGGTTAAAACCCAACTAGTGTAGTGATCTCCATGATCTTTAGAAATGGATAGAAATTCGTTAGAACGGATACTTCCTACACCGTATCCCTGGAAGGGATGGTTCAGGATGCGATAAATGCAGAGTCGCCATATATTAAGACGTTCAGACGCACAAAATAATCTTTCTATCATCGGAGTTGAATATCTTTTTAAAATAAGATCATATTTCGTTATAAGAACGGGGGAAAATGCAACGTATGTGAAGATTGCTAAACGCAGAAAGTATAAGAAATATTTTCTCATGAGCAAAGTGATAACAAAAACCGCACTTCCCACCAGAAAGGCCATCCTAGCACTTTCATTCCCTGCGTTTTTGAAAATAGTCGTACAAAGGGCCGCTATAACGCAGAGAAGAACGTAGTGTTTCTGTCTCAACAAATGCGCAGCCAACGGCCAGATAATAATGCCTGGAATAGTCGCCTGACTGCTGTACATAAAATCCAACGTAGCGAGGTCTGGGGTAAAGACCTTTTTATAGAGCCATCCATAGGAAGAAAGCTCCGTCGCGAGCAAGCACAATCCCCCTAAAACGCCATAAGTAAAATAACGTATCGTTTTTTTCTTTTGAGAGCTTTGCATCAAGGATGAGCTGATAAAACTTCCTGCCACAAAATAGAAGACGACAGATACGGTTTTCTGGGCATTGACTGGAAGGTCAACACACCAAAAAAGCACAATGCCCATCCATAACAAGAGAGCCACTAAGCTATAGAGAACTGAGCGAGGGATTAAAGACCATGCGGCAGAAAGATGTTGTCTTCGCACACCATGTTGAACGAGAAGCAAAACAAGAAGGGTTGTCGCGATCCCATTCAAAAATCGCTGACAAAACATCCCACAAGGAGGAAAAATCAAGGCAACATACGGAAGGAAATCGACTTTTTGAAAAAAGCTGATAAAACTCCTTCTAAAGCGTGAGCGTTTTCCGTGTTTGAGAGGAGTTTTCTTGAGCATTCTTACAAGCCATCCTAAGGAACACAAGAACGATCTTCAACGAGGGATCGGTATCATTGGGGCAGGCGCGTTCGGTACAGCCTTAGCGCTAGCTCTTGCCCCGCGCATGCAGACCATCCACCTCTATAGCGATCTTGTCTCCGTTGAGCGAGCGATAAACTATTTACATCTAAATCCACAATTTTTGCCAGGTATTGGTCTTCCTCCTCACTGTATCGGGCACCATAAGCTCGAAAAACTATCAGATTGCTCCACGCTATTTCTCTCTGTCCCGGCACAAGGGACAAGGGCCGTTTGTGGCGACCTTCAAAAACACCATTTGTCACAAAAGACACCAGTGATTGTTTGCTCAAAAGGGATTGAGATTTCCTCTGGGCAGTTTATTGGCGAGATCGTCGCTTCTCTCCTCCCCAATCCTGTATTTGTCCTCTCTGGCCCCTCTTTCGCACAAGAGATATCCCGAGGACTCCCCACAGCAGTGACCTTAGCAGGACGAAACGAAAAGGATATTCTTTCTTTACAAAGTAAGATAGAAACTTCCGCTTTTCGGATAGAAGCCTGCCTCGATCCTCTCGGAGTACAAATCGGAGGAGCATTAAAAAACCTTCTGGCAGTGGGCGCTGGATTTCTCTTGGGCGCAGGGTTAGGAGAGGATGCCCGTGCGGTTCTCGTGACACGGGGGTTTCAGGAAATGCGGAAAATCGCACAAGAGCTGGGAGGAAAGGCCGAAACGCTTCTCGGGATGAGTGGATTGGGCGATTTGCTGCTGACTTGTATGAGTAGTACTTCTCGAAACACAACCTTTGGCCTACGGGTTGCGCGTGGAGAAATCCCCACTCCTTTAGCGCAGACTTTTTCTGGCCCTTTGGCGGAAGGTGCATTGACCGCAATGGCTTGGCCAAAATTCAAGGACCGCTTTCCTCATCTCGATACCCCTCTCTTTACGGCTCTTTACCAGGCGCTTTACACGGATCGTCCCATAGTAGACACCCTCCAGGCCCTCCTTTCTGTCACATGATCTCCTCATCTAGGAGAGTTTTTTTTAAAAGATGGGGAAAGATCAGCGCTTTCGGCGTCATCCTAGGAAGCTTCGTTTTCTGGAGCCTGCATCGTCCCTCTCCTATCCCCTCCCCCAGTCGGTATGGTGTTTCTTTGGAAGAGCTCACCCCTTTTGACGAAGAGAGCAGCTTGCACTTATATGGATGGGTAGGGTTTCTTCCTCCAGAGATCCTTGAAGATTTTGAGAAACTCACCGGCATTCGCGTCGAGTTCGATGTTTTTGATACAAATGAGCTCTTGGAGGCAAAGCTTTTTGCGGGACAGTCTGGATATGATATCGTTTTTCCTACTGCCTTCCCTTATTTCGCACGCCAATTACAAGGCGATATCTACCAGCCGTTAGACAAGGAGCGACTGCGTGCGGTGTGGCATTTAGATGCTACAATTATGCGCCGTTTGGAGACCATTGACCCAGATCATCAGTACGCTATTCCTTATCAATGGGGCGTTATGGGCATTGGCATTCGTGCGCAAAAAGTGAAAAAAGTGCTGGGCCATATTCCTCACAGCTGGCGCCTCGTTTTTGATCCTCTCTGTGTTGCTAAGCTCCAAGAATCGCGTATCGAACTTTGTGAGGCACCCGGAGAACTCATCCCTGCTGTACTGGCTTTCCTGGGAAGAAACCCGGAAAGCGATACTCTTGAGGATCTTGAGGTAGCAGCTTCCGCTTTGCGCCGAGTGCGTCCTTATATTACAAAATTTAATCCCTCTGGTTATGAATCCTTAGCAAGCGGTACGGCAACCGTTGTTATTGGCACGTCTGGAGATATTTTGCGCGCTCGACGACAAGCGGTTCAGGAAGGATGGGGAAAAGATATCGCCTTCGTTTTTCCCAGAGAGGGGGCCGCCCTTTGGATGGATGTAATGGCGATTCCTAAAGGGGCACCACATCCCAACAATGCGCATGCTTTTATTGCTTATTTGTTGCATCCTCGTGTGATGGCGGCATTAACAACCTTTACTTTGTGTGCGAATGCCGTTCCCACTTCTCAACGCTACCTTGACCCAGAGATTAAACGTAACGTTCTGATCTACCCCCCTGCTAACATGCGCAAGAAATGTTATCTAGAACGTCACATGCCGGCTGCATACGAAGCGGCGCGGACACGCCTTCTTACGCAGATTAAAGCGGAGTTCTGATGGCAACACCCTCTCGTCCTAAACAGCCTCTTGAACCTTGGCAGGATCCACGCGCACAGCCTTATGTCTTTATCGAAGAACTTTCAAAGGCTTTCGATGGAGGGGTGGCCGTCAACAGTGTGACTCTCTCTGTTTACAAAGGAGAGCTTTTCTCCCTTCTTGGGGAGTCAGGATGCGGAAAGACAACGCTTTTGCGCATGTTAGCAGGATTTGAACAGCCGACATCAGGAAAGATTTATATCGATGGGATCGATATGTCGCAAATCCCTCCTTATGAGCGCCCCGTCAATATGGTATTTCAATCATATGCGCTGTTCCCTCACATGACCGTGGAGCAGAACATCGCTTTTGGACTTAAGCAGGAAAAGCTTCCGCGCGCAGAGATTCGGGAACGTGTTACTGAGGTGCTAGATCTCGTAAAAATGCATCCTTACACTCAGCGTCACCCACATCAGCTTTCTGGAGGACAGCGCCAGCGGGTTGCGCTCGCCCGAAGCCTTGTTAAGCGTCCTAAGGTTCTCCTCCTTGATGAGCCTTTATCTGCTCTCGACAAAAAACTACGTGAGCAAACACAACTTGAACTTGTCAATATTCAAGAAAAATTTGGTATTACCTTCATTATGGTCTCTCATGATCAGTAAGAAGC
>JAIRMZ010000006.1 GCA_031258355.1 Holosporales bacterium | reverse complement strand
GTCTTTCGATAAAGCCTGACGGCAACGGTTCCTATGACGAGCGCAAAGACAATTAGAGGCCAGAAATTTGGCCATAATTCGGAGAAGGCGCTTCCCTTCAACAAGAGCCCTTTTACCAGTCGGAGAAAATAGGTCATCGGCACGCAGCCTCCTATCGCCTGCGCCCATAACGGCATGCCATAAAATGGAAACATAAACCCTGACAGCATCATTGATGGCAGAAAAACAAACAACGTCCTCTGAACAGATTGCATCTGGTTCTTGGCAAAAAAGGAACACCTTCTTCTTGTTGAGATCTCTGGGAAAAGCTTATAGAAAAAAGAGGAGAAGGGAGGCAGGCGTTGGACCAAGGCGAGATTGTCTTCATGGATCGTGTCAGCCTTCGCTATCAGGAAGGACTCTCTGTCCTGAAGGGGCTTTCTTTGCGGCTCTTCCCGCGCTCTTTCCACTTTCTGACCGGTTCGAGTGGAGCAGGGAAGTCTTCATTACTTCGTCTTCTGTACCTAGGGCTCCGTCCCACAGCAGGCACGTTGAAAATCTTTGGAACAGATGTGCAGCATGTCTCCATGCGAGAGGCAAGTCTTTTGCGTCGGCGTGTTGGCGTGGTCTTTCAGGATTTCAATCTTATCGAGCATCTGAGTGTTTTGGAAAACGTGATGCTACCTCTCAAAGTGCGTCAAGAATCTCCCGCTGCACGGCAGGAGCAAGCGCGAGAACTCTTGTCTTGGGTGGGTTTAGAAGAGTATGTCGATACCCTCCCCCAGCGACTTTCTGGGGGACAACGCCAACGTGTGGCTATTGCGCGGGCCGTTGTTGGGCGTCCGGATCTCCTCCTCGCGGACGAACCTACAGGAAATGTAGATGATAAAATGGCACGCAAGCTTTTTCATCTTTTCGATGGTCTTCATAAGATGGGAACTTGCGTCGTCCTCGCAACACATAGTCGGCACTTTGTCGATCTTTTCCCTTACCCAGAACTTCATCTGGAAAATGGGCGCTTGACCCCCCACCTCGGAAAAGAGGAATCCCCTCTGGAGATTCTTTAAGATGGCGTTTTTTCGGCAAAGCCCTTCTGACTTTCCTTTCGAGAAGACACTCTCCTCAAAGATCCTTCCCTGGGTGATTGGCGCACTGATTTATCTCGCAACATTGGCCATTCTAGGATGCCAAGGCGTCTATTATACCATGGAATCATGGAATACAGCGCTTTCCCGGCATGTAACAATCGAGATTCCTACTACTCAAAAGGAGAAGGAAAAAGCGATCGCACAGCTTCCTGCTCTGTTTGCAAATTTAGATAAAATATCAGGCGTCCAGCGTACGGAAAGAATTCCGGAAGACCAGGTACGTATGCTGGTTGCAGAGTGGATTAAGGACACAGCGCTGCTTTCTTCTCTCGATTTGCCCATTCTTGTTGATGTTCTCATTACACCTGAGCAATCCGTCTCTGCAAGAGAGATACAGCAAGCCGCAGAAACGATTTTCAAGGATGTCGTCTTTCATGATCATGCAGAGTGGTATAGCCCAGCATTGCATTGTGCCGCGCTCTTTCAATTCTTCTCTGTGGTGCTTGCTTTACTAACGAGCATTGTTGTTGTGGGAACGATCGTTTTCTCAACCCATACACACCTCATCGTGCATCAGCATATTGTCAATGTCCTGCAACTTATCGGCGCGACGGATAATTACATTGCGCGACAACTGGAGAAGTACATGATGCGCATAGGAGGGCAGGCCGTTTTTCTTGCCTTATGCCTCAGTGCTATCACAATGAGCGTTTTTCAGCCGAATTATGAAGGCGGAGAAGAAGACAATCTGTATGCATGGATTATCGTCGCGAGTGTGCCCTTCTTTATGATCACTGTTGTACTCTGCGTTACACGCTTGACGGTCCTATGGTCCTTGCGAAAAAAAGAGCTCAACCTTTCCCTGTGAAGTGGGGAAGATCTTTTTTCAAGGGAATCGGCCTAGGAAGTTTTCTTCTCACAGGAAATTTCCTCTTGTACCTCCGAGAGATTCCCACAAAAACAGACCCTCTTGCGGAGGAAATTCGTGGTGTTGTTGTCTTGACCGGAGACAAGGGACGCCTTGAGACAGGACTTGCCCTCCTCAACAGCTCTCGTCGATTACTTATCTCTGGAGTCCACCAAAAAGTGCAATTCTCGGATCTCCCTTGGCAAGAAGCGCCCTCTCCTTGCCGACATCAACGCGCCCTCGTGACTTTGGGTCGTGCAGCCTCTAATACGTGGGAAAACGCTTTGGAGAGTGCGTTGTGGATCCAACAGCAAGGGTTCTCGGCAATAGGCCTTGTCTCTTCCGATTATCATCTCCCACGAAGTTCGAGAGCCTTTACGCGCATTCTTCCCCACGTACAAATCCATCCCATCCCCGTAATTCATCCGCGTGATAAAACATGGTATCTTCAAGCAATGCGTGAATCTCTTGGGGTCCTAGGGATGATGATATGTCGGTTCCTCGAAAAACTTTAACCTCCGTCAGTCTTGGTCTGCGCTCCTTTCTTTTTTTGGGGAGCTTCTTCCTTTCTGTGGCCCTATTCGCCAGTTTAGGGTGTTGGATATTACTTTTCCCGGAACGCTATGTCTTCGCATATGCACGTCAATTGTCGAAAACAACGATATTTTTCTTAAAATACCTTACGGGAATTACAACACGCATAGAAGGCCAAGAGAACATCCCTCCCGGCCCAGCAATCATCGCAATGCGGCACGAATCCACTTGGGAGACGATGGTCCTATTCGCATATATTGGGCACTTGTGCTTCGTGATCAAGCAAGAACTCTTGTATATCCCTTTCGTTCGCTCCTTCCTCATGAAGCTCCATAGTATTGCGGTAAAGCGAGGGAAGAAAGGAGCAAGCGTTCGTGCGCTTGTGGTCCAAGGAAGAGAGCGTCTCGCCCAAGGGTACAAGATTCTCATTTTTCCAGAGGGAACACGTATGGCGCCAGGCGTTTTTCTCCCTTTCCGACGAGGACTTGGGTTTCTTTATGAGAACATGAAGGTGCCCGTTATTCCTGCCGTTTTAAACTCAGGACGACACTGGCCGCGCCGGCGTTTCTATAAATATCCGGGAACTGTTACACTACGCTTTCTCCCTGCGATCCCCCCGGGGATGTCGCGTGAGCATTTTTTGGAGCACTTCACGCAAGTCTTTATGGAAGCTTATAGGGATCTAGAAGAAAGAGAGGTGGCATGAAACAACGGACAAAGCGCCGCTGGTCGATCATTGGTTTCCTTTTCCTCTGTCTGATGGCAGCTGTTTTATCTCTTCCTTTCGTGCCCTCTGTGCAGCACGTTTTCTTAGGGCGATTGATCCGAGAGCAGGGAGTCTATCAGCATCAGGGTGGGCAATTCTCCTACACAGCACTTGATATGGCTTCTCCAAGACCAGGTTCTCTCCGTGTGACTTGCCGAGAAGGAACTTTCGTTCTTTCTGAGCAGCGAGCACGCTTTTCCTTTCCTGAAGCCATTGTTTCCTGGACAATCCTTCGCCCTGGAAAACTAAAAATTATTTTCTCTCGAGGGGCTGTTTTGTCCCTACGTTCCCTAGGGACTTGTCGCTTTGGAAATACAGCCTGCCTGACATTGCCTATTTCCTGGAAAAACATGCGTCCCTACATGGCGCCTTTCCTCTCTGGCTCGATCTATTTCTCTACAGATACTGCGGAGATAGCTACCAAGAATCTGATCTCTTACAAAGGAGAAGATCTTTTTCTTGCTTTAAAAAGGAAGAAAAAATCTGTTGTTTCGGCCGACGGACACTCTTGTCCAGAATCTGTTTTAGATATGGAGCTATCCGTAAAACACCTGGGAAGTTATCTTGGGACGATCCCCCTTCTGGAATTGGAAGTCAAAGCGAAAGGGTTCCTCTCGCACCCTTACAGACTTCTCCAAGGTATTGCTCCTTGGAAAGAGACAGGAGGGTATATCGAATGCGAAGAAATTGAGACCAAGATCAAGGAGTTAAAAGCTATTCTAAGGGGCTCTGTGACATTAGCCCGGACTGGAACAATCGAAGACGGTGTCCTGACGCTAGACCTCTCCCGAGAGACCTCTCTCTTTGGAGGGCAGCAAGAAGGTGGCATTTTGCGCAGTCTCCAAGCCGTTATTCCTTTCCTGCCCATCAAAATGAAAGAAGGGGAGAAGTGCGGAGAACGGGCACATCTACCGGTAACAATTCAAGGAGGAGATTGGTTTATCGACGATATCCCGGTTTTTCGAGGAAAGGCATGCTCTTTTTGTCCAGAAGCCTTGGAGCCTTTGCTGATGAAACTTCGGGAAGGCGTGTTCGAGCCTTAGACCTTGTTCACGAAGGGTTTCCTGCGGCAAAAGACGTGGTTGTTTTCTCTTGACTTTTCCGTAAACGTCGGGGACTTTTCCTTTCGGAGGGGCCGTAGCTCAGCTGGGAGAGCGCGACGTTCGCAATGTCGAGGTCAGGGGTTCGATCCCCCTCGGCTCCACCAATATTCTTCTGATAGGGTGCAACGTGGTTCCTCTTCCTCAAAAGATTGGCGTCATTGGAGCGGGTCGAATGGGCGTTGGCATCGCCCAGCTCTTCCTAGAGCATGGGTTCTCAGTTCTTCTCTACGATACAGCCCCCGCTTTGCTGCAGCGAGCGGAACAGAAATTGAAGGAACGCCTCTGGAGAGAAGATGCGCCTCTCGGTGATCAGTCTCCTGAAGAAATCTTAGAAAATTTAACACTTGCCGAATCGCTCAGTGCTTTTCATCTTTGCGATTTTGTAGTGGAGGCGATTTTTGAATCCTATGAAGCAAAAGAAACTCTCTTAGCACGTTGTCATACTTTTCTCTCTCCAGACACACTCTTTGTGACCAACACCTCTTCTCTTTCCGTGACAAGGCTCGCCCAGAAGGCGCCTAATCCGCATCGATTTCTCGGTTTTCATTTTATGAACCCCGCCTCACGCATTCCTCTTGTTGAACTGATTCGGACGTCAGAGACGGAGGATAATGCAGTACAAACTTGTCAGGAACTGGCCCTCTTTTTGGGAAAGACCGTTATTTTTTCGCATGATGCCCCCGCTTTTGTCTTGAATCGCCTTTTAATTCCTATGATCAATGAGGCCATTTTGGCGCTAGAGGAACGCATTGCGACAGCAGAGGATATCGATACAGCTCTTACCGCAGGGGCTCAGCATCCCATAGGTCCTCTCAGCCTCGCAGACTTCATCGGCCTAGATGTTGTCTTGGCGATTCTCAAAACATTGCAGGAGGAACGTGGAGAGAAATATCGTCCAAGTGCTCTGCTAGAGGACTTGGTTAAGCGTGGCCACCTCGGGCGCAAATCAGGGAAAGGCTTTTTCTCTTACGATTAGGGAGAAAGCCTTCTACACCTTTCCTTCCTTCTTCGGATCTTGTGCGCAACAAGGTTCACGCAGCTGCTCAGCTTCTTGCCGCTGTCCGTTTTGATTTTTGACGGCATCAAAAATCTCCTTACGCCAGATGACGTAGTGAGGAGGTGATTGGATTCCAACCTTCACACGGCCCTTTTGAAGTTCAGAGACAATAATCTCGATCTCTCCGTTGATGATGATGGATTCTCCTACCTTTCTGGAAATGTAAAGCATACAGTCCTTCTTAAGCTCATGTTAACTCTCTTTCATTACATCTTTGCACACAGTTAACGCAAATAAAACGCGAATAAACTGTAATATAGGAGATTTTATGGGAAATGTTTTCAATGTTCCGATGTTCTGCACACTCCTGAGACGAGTAGAGTACGGAAACACGCGGATGGGTGTGATCAACGAGAATCTCGCCAATTTAAACACCCCTGATTACCGCGTAATGGACTTGGTACCCATGTCTGTGCGAAAAGACGGGACTCTTGCCTTAATGATCACTCACAAGGACCATAAAACAAACGCTTCAATAGGCGACTCCTTCCGGAGGAAGCATGACATCGAAGCGACTCGTCCCGATGGGCATATCAATATTAACGAGCAATTGGTGAAGTTGCAGGAAACGCATGCAGAAAATACATTGATGTTAAATTCTCTTAAGAAATTTACAGACTTTCACAGAACTGTTTTGAGAGGATAAAGCCGATGACTCAAATGATGGTTCCCCCTTTAACACCAAGATATGGGACGCATATCCCGAGAGTTCAGCCTGATATTTTGCTGCGTGCGAAAAAGACGGCGGCCTCGGGCATGGATGCGCAGACAATGCGATTACAGGTGATCTCTGAAAACTTGGCCAACATTCATACAACCGCTCCCGATCCTGAGTCGGACCCTTATCGGCGCAGAATGGTTGTTTTTGTGCACGATAAAGCGACTGGGCAGGTGCATGTTTCTAAGATCATAAAAGATCCTTCCGATTTTCGACGAGAGCATAGCCCTATGAATCCCGCAGCAGACGAAAAGGGGTTTGTGAAATTAACGAATGTCGATCCGCTCACAGAGGTGGTTGATTTGCGCCAGGCCAATCAATCTTTCTCTGCCTGTCTTAAAGCTTATGAAGCCAGTACAGATCTGGATCGGAAAATTGTTGATCTCTTGAGAATTTGAAATGAGGAGAAATGCCATGAGAATCCCCCCCCCTTCTAGCCATCCAAAAATCAATCCTATTCCGCGCACGACGGAGCAAGGAACGGAGATCCACACTTTCTCGGAATTCCTTCGGAATGAGTTGTGGGAGAGACCACAAGCGCAATTGACACAAGCGGAGAACTTAGTGACACAGGCGGCGATAGATCCTGGTATCAACAAGCTTCAACTTGTAACGGCTTTAACGGAGGCAGAGATTGAGCTTCAAAAGACGGCAACGATTTTTTCAAAGGTGCAACAAGCGTATGAAAAAATTTTACATATGCCTTTATAGAATTGCTTAAAAGACACTCTTCCTCCTGATTGCGATTTCTGAGCAATCTCTTATAATTCCCTTTGTTCAGTGGGTGGTCCCCATGGTCATTACTTGTCCCTCTTGTGCGCGGCGTTATTCTGTCCCTTTTGAGGCTCTTGGCGAGGGGAGAATGGTGCGTTGCGCTGTATGTTCAAAGACTTGGTTTCAGCCCGCAATGGACCCAGCGATGCTCAACGCCTTTGCCCCCACAAAACCAACTTCCTCCCCGCCACTGAAGGCCTCTTCTTGGCGCTGGGGAGTACTTCTTCTTTTGCTCCTCCTAGGGGGTCTTGGTCTTTTCTGTGTGATGCGTTGCCAGATCTGTGCAGAATTCCCCGTTTTAGCCCTTGCTTGTCGGTCTTTAGGAATTCCGGTTGAGATTATTGGGGAAGGGCTGGAGATTCGTGACGTCACTTCCGCGGTACAGCGAACAGAGAAAGGTCTTTCCGTTATCCTTTCTGGGAAGATTGTTAATGTGACAAGTCAGCCACGTAATTTGCCCAATATCAAGATCTGGCTAGCTCCCCTGAAGAAAGAGGGGGATGCATTAACTTCCCTTAAAAACACATTTCTTCAGAAAGATCGCCCCTCCTGGACACATCACTTTAGTCAAGAGAAACTGCTTCCGAATGAAAGCCTTATATTCGAAACAGAGCCACATCCTATTCAGGACGGTGAGTTCCAAATCGATGTGCGATTTGCGGGAATAACTTTATGATCCCTTCTTTCGAAGGGATTCGGATTCTGTGTCTTGGGGATTTACTGCTTGATCGGTATATCTCTGGGCCAGCACGACGCCTTTCTCCAGAGGCGCCTGTGCCCATTATTTCTGTGACAGAGACACGGAATGTCCTAGGAGGTGCGGCCAATGTTGCACATAATATTGCAGCCGCTGGTGCACAATGCACGCTTGTGGGGGTTTTAGGACAGGACGCGGCAGCCACAACCTTTGAAAATCTACTCCCTCCTGTACTTTCCATAACGCCACTACTTTTCTTCGACGAAACAAGGAAGACTTCTGTAAAGACGCGGATCATGGTGGGTCACCACCAACTTGTTCGGCTGGATGAGGAAGATGTCGACCCGATTTCTCCTTTCCTTATCGCGAAAATCCTACAAGCTGTGGCAACGCTCCTAGAGCAACATGATCTCATTGTTCTTTCGGATTACAACAAAGGGACTCTTCCCCCCGCCTTTCTTCAACAAATCATTGCTGAGGCTCGCTCTCAAGGGAAACCTGTTCTTGTAGATCCTAAGGGGACGTCTTACGAAAAGTACCGGGGCGCTTCTATCATTACACCCAACGTGAAAGAACTAGGAGAGGTTTTCGGGCCCTGTGCGAATCTAGAAGAAGCTTGCGCACAGGCACAGCACGCTCTTTCTTCGTATGATTGGCAGGCGATCCTTCTTACTTGTAGCGAGAGGGGTATGCGCCTTGTGACGCCTAAAAAAGTGGCACAGGTTTGTGCAACACAACAAGAAGTGTTTGATGTTTCTGGGGCAGGAGATACGGCCATGGCCTATTTCTCTGTTGGTTTAGCCTCGGGGCTTTCGCTGGAGGAGGCAATGGCGCTAGCTAACGAAGCAGCAGGACATGCTGTTCGGCGATCTGGGACGGCCGTTGTTTCTTACACAGATCTTTGCGCAGTATCGTGTACATCTGCTTACAAAAAGGTTTCTCCCGAAGGGGCCTATGCGCGCGTTCAGTTATGGCGTCAGGCGGGTCTCCGTGTCGGATTTACCAATGGCTGTTTTGATGTCTTACATCCTGGACATCTGTCGACAATCCGCACCGCTCGCGCGCACTGTGATCGCCTTATTGTGGGGCTCAATACGGATGCATCGATTCGTCTTTTAAAAGGAGAAAACCGCCCGCTGCAAAACGAAGAAACACGCGCGGAAGTTTTAGCGGCTTTACAGGATGTTGATCTGATTGTTCTTTTTGACAGTTATACACCTCAAGCTCTGCTGGAAAAACAGCAGCCCGATTTCCTTGTTAAAGGATCATAGTATCGATTGGAGGACTTGGCAGGCGCTCAAGAGATCTTAGCCCGTGGTGGCCGTGTTATATTAGCGGACATGCAGCCTGGGTTCAGCACAACGCGCTTCATGGAAACGAAAGGATGGGGGCGTAAGAGCGAGAAAAAGACTGGCTGATTCTTAGTACATGTCGAAGCGAATGCAAGAGGATCTGCCCCCCCCTTTCTCTGTTTAATTTTTACTTTGAGTATACACCAGAACAGATGACGTATTTCTTATCTTTTGTTAAGCGACAAACGCCAATCTTATTCTCGATCTTTTTGGTCACAGGATTGGGCCACCGAAAAGGCACTTCCGAGTGACCTGTACTAATAGCAACGTCTAAATACTCTTTCACGAACCGTTTACCATCTGGATCTGTCAAATCATACAGGTTTTTTTTCACCAATTCCGGATTGGTAGCATGAGCTATCATATATCCCCTCGGCTCTACCTGGTAAGCAAAAAGATAAAGCGCCCCCTTATTCCAGCGACCGGGTTGATGTGTATTGACCTCTGCGATTACTTTCTCTGGTCCCATTTTCTCAAAATGATCGATAGCTTCCTTCACCATCGCCTCTGCCTGCTCGAATGTTGGTCGATCATCAAGTGTATAAAAATAGAGGCCAACACCTAAAATGAGCGCCACGCTGGCGATAATCCACTTGGCCATAAATCTCCCCCCTTTTTTACGGGGAAAAATACAAGACGCGTACTTTTCCCGATAAATCCTTATAAGAGCTACGATAGGAAAGAAAATTGAAGATTTTCTTAACGGTTTTTCCCTGACCATTTCCAATTTCTAGGAACAGATGCCCTTGAGGAGAAAGCAGACGACAAATGTGAGGAGCCAGAGTACGATAGCAGGCATAGCCATCTTCTCCTCCTTGTAAGGCGAGAAGGGGATCAAAGAGGACAGAGGGAGAAAGTGCAGAGATCTCATGACGTGCAATATAAGGAGGATTGGCGACGATGATCCTAAACTTTTGCTGTGTATTAAGTGCCGCACCCCAATCACTGCAGAGAAAAAATGATCGAGAGAGGACACCGAGCCGCCTTGCGTTTTCCTGCGCTACCTGTAATGCGGCAAAACTACAATCAACGCCAAGACCTCGGAGATGTGGATGCTGAAGAAGCAAGGTCTCGAGGAGGCACCCACTTCCCGTTCCAAAATCCAAAAGGAGGCCTTCTGCCTCTTTCGGTATCGTGTGTAAAACCGCCTCAATCAAGGTTTCTGATTCAGGACGTGGATCCAACACATCGGTATTAACAAAGAAGGGATGATCCCAAAAGTATTTTCTCTTTATGAGCTTAGATACAGGACAACCGGCCCTGTGTTGTGTGATCAAAGACAAGAGCTGCTCTTTTTGCTCTTGGGAAACAAAGACTTCGCGAAAATCCTCTCTGTCTAGTACGAAAGAAACCAGCGCACGCGCTGCGGCTGTAGCCGATTCAATACGTGCTGCTCTGAAAACAGCTACAGTTTCTGCAAAAAGTTCCTTCCCCAGCACATCATGATTCTTGCGGAATAATCCCCTCCTTACGGGCAAGGGGATGATGTTTTAAAACAGTTTGCGTCAAATGCTTAGGTTGAACATGTGTATAAATCTCTGTTGTTGCAATATCACGATGCCCTAGCATTTTTTTTATACTGATGAGATCAACCCCACGTTCTAGAAGATGCGTTGCAAAGGCATGGCGCAAGACATGCGGAGAAAGGCAGAAGAATCCCAAGCCTGCTTGATGTGCAATCCTTCTTAAAATTTGGAAGATACGTTGGCGCGTTAAGTGCGTTCCCTTTTTGGACGAAGGGAAAATCCATCGTGTGTCCGATAAAGGACGCCATTCCTTAAGGAGCTGT
>JAIRMZ010000053.1 GCA_031258355.1 Holosporales bacterium | reverse complement strand
CGGAACACCAGCGGTGAAGAAATGCGCGAGAACATTTCTTCAGAAATCTCTTCTGGCAAGAAAGCGCCTTTTTTTATCTCCTTGAACAAAGAGCGTACAGCGTGCAAGATCTCTGCACGTCCCCCATAATTTAATGCGATTTGTACTTGTAAAGTGTTATTGCCGTGTGTCGTTTCTTTGACTTCTGTACAGAGTTTTTGAATATCTTCTGGGAACTTATCTATCTCTCCAATAATGCGGATACGAATCCCTTTCTTGTTTTGCTCTTGGAGCACATCGCGGAGGGTTTCGCGGAAAAGGCTGAGGAGGGAAGAAACTTCCTCTTGAGTCCGGTGCCAATTCTCTGTGGAGAAAGCAAAAAAAGTAAGGTAAGGGATACCCACTCCGAGAGCCATGTCCAAAACATCTTGAATGCGCCGAACTCCTTGACGATGCCCCCAAGCACCAGGCTTTCCTTTCGCGCGCGCCCAACGACGGTTACCGTCCATGATAAAGGCAATATGGGTGGGTAAATGAGATTTTTTTTCAACCATTTGCGTCTATTAATCCTATAGTTTCATGATTTCTTTTTCTTTTTGTGTGCCCAACGCATCCACACGTGCGATGGCAGCATCTAAAGCCTTCTGGATCTCCGCTTCTTGTTTCTTGCGCTCATCTTCTGAGATTTCCTTATCTTTTTCGCGACGCTTAACTTTGTCCATGCCCTCTCGCCGGATTGTCCGTAATGCGATACGTGCTTGCTCTGTGTACTTGTTGACCACTTTGCAAAGATCTCGGCGCCGCTCTTCGCTGAGTTCTGGGAGCACGACGCGCAACGTTTGTCCTTCTGTAAGGGGGTTCACGCCTAAATCCGAAAGACAAAGAGCCTTTTCAACGGATTTAACAAGTATTTTATCCCAAACTTGGATCAGAAGACAGCGGGCATCAACCACGCTAACGGTCGCCGTCTGACTGAGAGGAATACGCCCCCCGTAAGCTTCCACAGGAAGGGGTTCTAGCAGCGAAGGATGTGCGCGCCCTGTGCGCAATCCTGCAAACTCTTTCATGAGCGCTTCGATGGGGCCTTCCATCTTTTTTTTCAATTCAGCAAGTTCCGCAAGCACAAGCTCCTCCTTCTTGAATTGTTGTAAACACGCCTTCTCCTCGCAGCACACGCAGGAGACTTCCTGCTTCCAGAATAGAAAAAATCACGATAGGAATATTATTTGCACGCGCCAACGTGATGGCTGAGGAATCCATGATATGAAGATCTCGCGTCAAAACCTCTTTGTACGTCAATGAAGGGAAGAACTTGGCCTGTGGAACGAGAACAGGATCATCCTCGTAAACACCAGCGACTTTCGTTCCTTTGAGCAGCAAGGAACAGCCGATTTCTGAGGCACGCAATGCTGCAGCGGTATCGGTTGTGAAATACGGGTTTCCGGAACCTGCCGCAAAGACAACAATACGTCCCTTCCCGATATGATGTAGAGCCCGCCGCCGCGCATAGGGTTCACAGATAGCCGGCATCGGAATGGCCGATAAGACACGAGCCTCAACGCCAGAACACTCTAGTGCATTTTGTAAGGCAAGAGCGTTGATCACTGTCGCTAACATACCCATATAGTCAGCGGTGGCACGATTAATCCCCATCGCTTCTCCCGAAGTCCCTCGGTAAATATTTCCCCCTCCAATGACGACTCCCAACTCGTAGCCTTCTCGATGGACAGCAATGAGATCATCTTTGACGCGGATAATCGCTTCTGTTTCGATCCCAGAAGGGCTTTTCCCTGCTAAAATCTCTCCAGACAATTTGATAAGTACGCGCTTTTTCTGCAAAAACTCCCCCTATGTGCGCAATTGGGCAGCCACTTCTGCAGCAAAGTTCGTCTCCGTCTTTTCGACTCCCTCTCCCAATGTAAAACGCACAAACCCCGACAGAGTTAAAGACCCCCCGAGTGTCTTCTCTGCTTCTGCTAGCACCTGTTTCACACGACGATCCATATCTATAACGAAAGGTTGCTCGAGAAGAACAACATCTTCATAAAATTTTCTCAAACGTCCCTCTACCATTTTAGCGATAATCTCTTCGGATTTCCCAGAGGAACGGGTCTGCTCTGTCAACACGGCACGCTCTTTTGCGACCACTTCTTGAGGAAGATCGGTGATAGAAATGGCCTGTGGCGCGCTTGCCGCAATATGCATTGCGAGCTGCTTCCCTAACAGGGCAAGCTTTTCACGAGGAAGCGAAGAAGTAATCCCAACAAGAATGCCGATTCTGCCCAATCCTGGTTCTTGAGAAGCATGAACATAGGAAAATACGGCTCCTTCCTGAACAGAAAGGATCGCTGTTCTTCGCAGAGAGAGGTTTTCTCCAATAACAGAGATCAGTTGTGTTAACTCTTCTGCAACGGTCCGACCATTGCCGTAAGGGAGAGTGCTGAGTTTTTGAACGTCACCTTGCGCTTGCTGAGCTAAGGAGGAAACCGCTTTTGTATAAGCACAGAAAGCTTCATTACGCGCGACAAAATCCGTCTCGGAATTCACTTCTACGATAGTTCCCGTTCTTCCGTCCTCTGACAAGGAAACCGCTACCAATCCTTCTGCCGTTGTACGTCCCGCCTTTTTTACTGCAGCAGCAAGCCCCTTGGTACGTAACCAATCAACAGCAGCTTCGAAATTAGCTTGTGTTTCCACCAGAGCCTTCTTGCAATCCATCATGCCAGCTCCCGTTCGATCCCGGAGCTGTTTGACAAGGGCGGCGGTAATTTCAGTCATTCTTCTCTCCCTCTACAACTTCCTTCTCTTCTGGAACGCTCTCCGCAAGAAGAACCTCTTCAGAAGGAGCCGCCACTTCTTGTTCAACAACAGGCTCTGCCACAGGATTTTCCATACTGCCGATATCTACTCCGGCGGAGGTCAGACTTTCTTGCAACCCACGCAACACAGCATCAGCAAAAAGGTCACAATACAAAGTAATGGCCCGAATGGAATCGTCATTCCCGGGAACCGGATATGTTACGGTGCTAGGATCGGCATTGGTATCGCATATTCCAACAACGGGAATACCTAGGCGCCGCGCTTCTTGTGTCGCGATTCTCTCCAAAGAGACATCGATCACGACCAGCAATCCGGGCTGTCCTCCCATCTCTCGGATACCCCCTAGCACACGCATCAATTTCTGGCGCTTTGCTTCAAGCATCAAGAGCTCTTTCTTCGTAAGACCGGAGTTTTCTTCCTGAAGTCTTTCCTCCAAGTGCTGGAGCTTGTTAATAGACTGTGAGACCGTCCGCCAGTTCGTCAGCGTTCCTCCTAGCCATCGGTGATTGACATAGTATTGGCCGCATCGCTGTGCCGCCTCCGCAATACGCTCTGAGGCTTGAATTTTTGTTCCAACGAACAAAACGCGTCCTCCAGAGGCAACGCTATCCTGCACAACCTGGATAGCTCGTGCCAACATCGGCACCGTTTTCTCCAGATCAATAATATGGACTCCCTCTCGCTCTCCATAAATATAGGGAGCCATTTTTGGATTCCAGCGCCGTGTGTGATGCCCGAAATGAACACCAGCCTCCAGCAATCCACGCATTGTAAACGGAAGATTTTTCATGACAGACTCCTTCTTCGGTTTTCCCTCCGCAGCGCTTCCCTCTTTCGAGAGACCGAAAGGACAAAACATCGCCCCACAGCTGCGTGCGTTTTCCTCTTCATATATACGAAGGTTTCAGAGTTGGCAACGGGAGGCTTCCAGAAGGGAGGGGATGGTAGAGATGCTTACGGCCTTGAAAGGCAAGCATTCCTGGGAAAATTTTC
>JAIRMZ010000050.1 GCA_031258355.1 Holosporales bacterium | reverse complement strand
GGTATTGTCGCGGGCTCCGTTCTTTTACTCGGCGGAGAACCGGGTATCGGTAAATCAACACTCCTCCTCCAAATTCTCTCACGTCTGTCCCAAAAACATACCTGTCTGTACGTCTCTGGAGAAGAGGCGGTGGATCAAATTCGCCTCCGCGCACGCCGTTTGGGAGTATCTGGGGCGTCCATCTCCTTGATCGCAACGACTCATTTAGAAGATGTCTTGGAAACGCTTGCGCAGCAAGAAACGCCCTTTCAAGTCTTAGTAATCGATTCTATTCAGACACTGGGAGTTGCTACTTTAGATTCTGTTGCCGGAACTGTTGCTCAGGTGCGAGCGGCAACGAGTGCCTTGATGGAATGGGCCAAAACAAAGGGAACGGTCGTCCTCCTAGTCGGGCATGTGACCAAAGAAGGCATGCTGGCAGGGCCCAAAGTTTTAGAACACATGGTAGATACGGTTTTGTATTTCGAAGGAGACCGCGGGCAGCCATTTCGTCTATTGCGGGCTGTAAAAAATCGCTTTGGAGCTTGTGATGAGCTTGGCGTCTTTGAGATGCACGACCAAGGCCTCACGGAAGTGGCCAATCCCTCTGCGATCTTTATGACTCAGCGCCAGGAGCCCGTTCCGGGAACAGCGGTTTTTGTAAGCATCGAGGGAACGCGCCCTCTTGTGGTGGAGATCCAAGCGCTTGTTGGCACAACGGGTTTCTCCACCCCGCGCCGCTCTGTAGTTGGGTGGGACGTCAATCGCCTCCATATGATGGTTGCTGTTCTGGAAACGCGTTGCGGCTTGGCCTTCGGGCAGCGCGATATTTACCTGAGTGTAACGGGGGGCCTTCGCCTTAATGAGCCTGCCGCCGATTTAGCGGTGGCAGCAGCTCTGACCTCCGCGCTCGTGCAAATTCCTCTCCCTCTTGGTGTCGTTATTTTCGGCGAAGTCGGCCTTACCGGAGAGATCCGCCCTGTCTCCCATCATAGCGCGCGTCTCAAAGAAGCACACAAGCTCGGCTTTCAACGAGCTTTTACGCCAAAGGGAGAGGCCTCCTTGATGGAGACGGAAGAGGTGCCACATTTAATGGCCTGTTTGCGCGCTCTGGGTCTGAAAAAGTAAAAGATCCTTGACGCAGAAAAAGATCTTGACTTCTTCTCCGAAACGCCTAGAATTCCCTTTCTTGTAGAGAGTTTTGAGGGAAGGGAGGGGCTGGCGTGACGAAGCGAGTCCGTGCGAAGTACAAGGTCGATCGGCGTCTTGGCGTGAATTTGTGGGGACGTGCGAAGAGTCCAATTAATCGGCATGAGTATGGTCCTGGACAACACGGGCAGCATCGGAAAAAGCCAACGGACTACGGTGTCCAGCTATTGGCCAAGCAGAAATTGCGTTTTTATTATGGGAACATTGGCGAACGTCAGTTCCATTCCCTTTACACGGAGGCAGCGCGGCGGCATGGGGATACCGTTGAGAATTTGATCGCTCTTCTGGAGAGTCGCCTTGATGCTGTCGTGTATCGATTGAAATTTGCAGCTACAGTTTTTGCGGCCAGACAATTGGTGGGACATCGGCATGTGTTGGTCAACGGTAAGGTCATTCACACAGGGTCTTATCGCGTGAGCGCAGGAGATACGGTCGAAGTTCGTCCTTCTATGAAAGAGAACATTGCGATTCTTACTGCTTTAGATTCGCGTGAGCGTGAGATACCGGATTACATGGAGTTGCGCCTCCAGGAGAGGAAAGGCACGTTTCTTCGCGTTCCTCAATTTGCTGATGTCCCCTATCCTGTTGTCATGGAACCCAATCTCGTTGTCGAGTTCTATTCTCGTTAGAGAATGTTCATAAAAGACGATCTCGTCCAGGGAGCGCGCTTCCTTCAAAAAGAGATTGTTAATTATGTCACCATAACGGTGCGGAGGTGGCAGCGGCGGATGAAGCCGTTGCATTCTCCGGAGGCTTATCGTGCTTTTCTCTTGGCGTTCAAGAGTTTTACAAGAATGAAGTGGACGTTTTGGGTTGTTGCGAGACGCCTATTACTTTCTCTTTTTTTCTTGGGAAGGCTTTCGGCTAGAATAGGGAAGCGAGGAAAGAATCATCTACAAAACCTCTTTCTGCGCCACTTGGCACCTTATTCCAAGATCAATGTTTTTGTTATGGGCTTTGTGTCCATGCTGGCTTTAACCTTGATTATGCTCGTAGTGCAATTACGACATTATGAGGCAACGATCTTCAAGATTAATGAGGATCGTCAGTATCTTCTGAGCGAGTGTGGGCAGGCGCTAAGAGAACGGGATCAATTTCAGATCTCTTTCCAAAGAAAAGAGAATGCTATTAAAATTTTACTGAAGAAATATCAAGAATTCGTAACCCATGAGGGGACACTGAAACAGCAGCTAGCGGAGCGAGATGAAGCGATCAAGAAATTGGGCAGCGAGGAACAAGCACTGAAACAGCAGTTAGCGGAGCGAGATAAGAAAACAAAGGCGTCAATGACCACTCTTAAACAGCAAAAATGACAGAGCAAGAGGCTATTATGAAACAGCGATTAGAAGGAAAAACGAAAGAATGTGAGTTTCTGTGTCCGAAAGAAGAAGGAAAGAAAACCTCTAATCTTTACCAAGTAGCAATCAAACTCTTAGCGAAGGAAAAATCAAAGAAAATAAAGAGCAAAAAAAGGGGGGGGAGGGAATAAAATGGCAGGGTGGTTATCAATCGGCCCATTATCAAAAGGCAAAAAAGTAGCATAATCTTTATACTACTACCAAAAAGACGCGACCCTCTCAAAATATGGTATGTTTCAATTCTGCGGGGGTCCTCCTAGGATAAAGAGATCTCTTTTGGAGCACAGTATGTTCTGATTTCATAAGACTCTTCTAAAGAAAAGGAGGATGGTGGCAAAAAACGAAGCAACTATTCTGCCAATTTCCTCAAAAAGGAAGAACTCCTCATCGCGCAATACGCTCTGATCATATAAAAAATTTTATCCAGGAAATAGCATAACCACATGTCCTTTCGTCCTCAAGAAAGGTAGGGGAAAATATATTAAATAATTATTTCATCGCTCTGTTCCTAGGATAGGAACAGGCATCAAAACACACACCGATCCTATAAGGAATTTCAACCAAAAAGAGGAAAAACGATAACAAGGATATAATCGCATCACTTTATTCTTAGAAATAAAGGATAAATCTTTAAAGCATCGTATACGTCAATTTTATATCCTTGCCTCCTAAAGAAAATCGAATCATGAACAGTGTCTCTTAAAAACATCACAGCCAGTCACCTCTAAGGCTGTTGCCCAGGACTTCTGCAAGGAAGTGAGGTTATAACGGGCGTTGGCCGGACTCGTAGAAGGAAGGGCATTTTCCTTATCAGAAAAGTCACTAAAAAATCGCCTAAATAACTGATGCGCTTTTGCACCATTGGTGAAAATGTGCGTAATCGGAGCCTTTTGCAAGATCTGAGAAAGATCTACCGGGATAGGATTTGTGATCGTACTGTCTTGGGACTTCTGAAGGTCACATTCTTGCACAACATCCCAAAGCGCAATCCGATAACATTGGAGAAAATGCCTTTTCTCTTCCTGCGTTTGCGGAATGGATGAGGTTTTTGCCAGAAACGCCAGAACCTTCCAAAATCTATTGCGCGGATGACCATAATAAAATCCACTTTCTCGTGATCGCACCGAAGGAAACGTCCCTAAAATAAGGCAAGAAGAACGCGAATCCCCATAAGGCGCAAAAGGATGCCTCAATCGCATAAGTCTCCCCTTCCCCTAAAATAAAAAACGTCCCTAAAATAAGGCAAGAAGAACGCGAATCCCCACAAGGCGCAAAAGGGTGCCTCAATCGCATAAGCCTTCTTCTTCCTTAAAACCAAAAATAGATCAACACGCGAAAAGAGAGGAAAGTTTTCCTAACTTCGCGCTTTCAAAGGCATTTTTAAGTATCCTTGCGCTTCGTCCTCATATCAAACCGTAGGGGGTTGACGATATCGCCCGGAGGGAGTAGGAATTTTTAAAGGCGATCTTTGAGAAAGTGAAAGAGACAGAAAGGGATATGTGGGTGGCATGAACATGGTACTCATATATCAAGCCTGTGTTTGGTAGTGAGTAGGCAATAGAGGCTTATTGTACAAAGTACAGAGAAGATTCTTTTAATAGGTGTATGCTTAAGAGAAGAATTCTCGCCTCGCTCAATTTGAGAGTTTGATCCTGGCTCAGAACGAACGCTGGCGGCACGCTTAACACATGCAAGTCGAACGATTGACAAAAGCTTGCTTTTGTCGAGAGTGGCGAACGGGTGAGGAACGCGTAGGAATTTATCCTTTGGTGGGGGACAACTCCGGGAAACGGGAGCTAATACCGCATACGGTTGAAGAAAGAAAGGTCGCAAGACCGCCGAAGGAAAAGCCTGCGTCCGATTAGGTTGTTGGTAGGGTAAAGGCCTACCAAGCCTGTGATCGGTAGCTGGTCTGAGAGGATGGTCAGCCACACTGGGACTGAGACACGGCCCAGACTCCTACGGGAGGCAGCAGTGGGGAATATTGGACAATGGAGGCAACTCTGATCCAGCGATGCCGCGTGAATGAAGAAGGCCCTCGGGTTGTAAAGTTCTTTTGGCAGGGACGATAATGACGGTACCTGCAGAATAAGCTCCGGCTAACTCCGTGCCAGCAGCCGCGGTAAGACGGAGGGAGCTAGCGTTGTTCGGAATTACTGGGCGTAAAGGGCGTGTAGGCGGTTGCGTAAGTCAGATGTTAAAGACCTGGGCTTAACCTAGGGGATGCGTTTGATACTGCGTGACTAGAGAACAGGAGGGGAGAATGGAATTTCCGGTGTAGAGGTAAAATTCG
>JAIRMZ010000042.1 GCA_031258355.1 Holosporales bacterium | reverse complement strand
TGTGTAGTTTTGCCGGAACAGGAGAGGTGTGGGCCCTGCTCGATTTTTGTTGGTGAAGCGTATAGGGTGCTGGGAAGGGTTTTGAGGGAGAGGGGAAGAGATGAGTAGGAGTGTTTTGGTTGAGAAAGGAAGAATAAACACCCAGGAATGGAGGAAGTGTTTATTGGGAGCGGCTTTTGTGGCGCTTTGCACTCAGATTGCCATCCCGACCAAGCCGGTGCCCTTTACCCTGCAGACTTTTGCTGTGCTCTGTCTTGCGGCGAAATATGGGCCTAGGCTGGGGACATTTTCTGTCCTTTTCTATATTGTGGCTGGAGCTTTGGGGCTGCCGGTGTTTTCACGTTTTGGTGCAGGACTGCCCTGGCTCCTGGCTCCGACTGGAGGGTATCTCTTGGGCTTTATCCCTGCTGTCTATTTTACAGCCCGTTTCCTGCAACTTGCGCCAAGAAAAGGATTCTGGTCTTGCTTTTGGGCAGGTTTAATAGGGGAGAGTATCATTTTCCTCTGTGGAGCGGGGCGTCTTTCGGCCTTTGTCGGGTTTTCTCAGGCTTATGCCTTGGGTATAGCTCCATTTCTCCTGACAGACTTACTGAAACTGATTGCTTTTGCCTGGGTAGCGCGGCAAAGAACAGTGGTAGTGTAAAAGAACTTTACGATTTAAGAGGAGTTTATGGGAATAAAGCATTTTCTGTTTAACAGTACGTTGTGCTTGCACCGATGGATGGCGAAGAAGGTAAATGCAGATCTGCATATGACGATTCCTCGAGGAAAGACGATTGTCAGTCACCGTATGGATTACGATGCGGTTTCTCCTCCTTGTTTGGAGAGATACAACGGCCTTCCGTTTTTGGATATGGGATGTACCTATGACTATGTCCGGTATCGAGCACTGGAGCTGATGAAGGAACAGATCGAGAATCTTCCCGGCAGTGTAGCGGAGCTTGGGGTTTTTGAGGGGAATTTTGCGCAGATGATTAATTATCTATTTCCGAAGAAGACCCTCTTCCTTTATGACACCTTTCAAGGGTTTGATGAGAGGGACTGTTCACTCGAGCAAGAACAACAGTTTTCTAAAGAAGCTCTATCTGGAGACCTCAAGCCTCTGGCTTCCGATCCGATTGAGGCGATCCGAGAACGGTGCCCTTACTCTGAGAACCTTGTCTTCCGGAAGGGCTACTTCCCAGAGACGGCAGCTCCAGATAAAAACGAGACCTTTTCCTTTGTTTCTCTGGATGCGGATCTTTATAAACCGACTCACGCAGGACTAGAATTTTTCTACCCTAGGATGCAAGAGGGGGGGGTCATCTTTGTTCATGACTATAGCAGCGGTATGTGGAAAGGAGTGAAAGAAGCTATTCAAGACGCAGAAAAGATCTTCGGCCCTTTCAAGAAAGTTCCTTTGCCAGATTGCTGCGGAACATTGGTGATTGTGAAGTGAGGGGGCCAGTAAGAAGGACTGGTAGAGGGGTTTGCTCATTTTATCCCTTTAAATTTCCCGGAGTGTTTTTCTGTGGTTGTCTCCTTATGGGGCGGCTATTTGTCTTTTGTTGTCGCTATAATTGTCCATGTGGGTAGCCATTTCGGCTGGACAAAGTAAATGGCGATGAATACGATAAATTATAAAGAAACTGGGTAGAAAGATTTGTTTTCTTCTCTTGCTTAGATTGCTCAAAGAATTTATCTATGATTGTCTTTGTACAGTGGTTTATTGTCGTAGATCCTTTGGATAGATGAGTCTCTTTGCAGGATAAAGTGGCGGGGTTTAGGTGCAGAAGTGAGCAGAAAGAACAAATCAAAGAACTTGTTCTCCTCACTTTTGTCCAGATTTTCAGGGTACATTTAATGCTGTTTTTGTGATAGTTTGCTGTTGCAACGATCGTTCGGGTAGCTACCCCTCTTTATTGGAAGGAGTAACGGGGATTTGTGCGCAAAAGGCAAACAAGAAGAACAGGTAGCGGGGCTAGTTCCTTTCACCACCCTATTTCTAGGACACCTCTCTGCCGTTGTCTTCTTGCAGGGCTGCACTGGATGGAGTGGTGGGCTTTAAGTACAGAAGTGAGCAGAAAGAACAGGTAAGAGAACTCATCTCCTCGCCCCTATTTAGATTTTCGGGACACATTCGAGGTTGCTTTATAGTAATGTACTATTGCAATGATCGCTCGGATAATTACCCCTCTTTGCTGGATAAAGTGGTGGACTTTAGGAGCAGAAGTGAGAAGAAAGAACAAATCAAAGAACTTGTTCTCCTCACCTTTATTCAGATTTTCAAAGAACATTCGAGGCTGCCTTATAGTAATGTGCCATTGCAATGATCGCTCGGATAGCTATTTTTCCTTGTTGGAAGGAGTAACGGGATTTGTGCACAGAAAGCAAACAAGAAGAACGAGTAGCAAGGATGGTTCCTTTCACCACCTTAGATTTCCCAGGACACCTCTCTGTCGTTGTCTTCTCGCAGGGTTGCCCTTGGCGGTGTACTTATTGTCATAATCCTCACTTGCGGGAGGTTTCGGCGAGTGAGGATGGACGCCCTTGGAAAGAGATCCGAAACCTTCTTAAGGACCCGACAGGGAAAACTGGAAGGAGTTGTTTTTAGTGGAGGGGAGCCTCTGATGTCGCCTTGTATCGCTCGGATAGCTACCCTTCTTTGCTGAATGAAGGGATGAGCTTGTTGGAAGGAGTAACGGGATTTGTGCGCAGAAAGCAAGCAAGAAGAACGGGTAGCGGGGCTGGTTCCTTTCACCACCCTAGATTTTCCGGGACGCCTCTCTGCCGTTGTCTTCTTGCAGGGCTGCCCTTGGCGGTGTACTTATTGTCATAATCCTCACTTGCAAGAGGTTGCGGCGAGTGAGAATGGACGCCCTTGGAAAGAGATCGAAACCTTCTTAAGGACCCGACAGGGAAAACTGGAAGGAGTTGTTTTTAGTGGAGGGGAGCCTCTGATGTCATCTTGTTTAGAAAAATTTGTTATGCGCGTACGCCCTTTAGGCTTTCTGGTTGCGCTACACACAGCGGGAGCTTTTCCCAAAAAGCTCCAGACTCTCTTGCCGCTTCTGGACTGGATCGGTTTTGATGTAAAAACCCCTTTTCGCGATTATGCCTCTATTACACAAATTCCCAACAGTGGTTCCTTAGCAGAAGAAAGCTTGGCCCTCCTCCTTGAAGGCCCAGTCCCTTTTGAAGTACGCGTAACAGCGCATCCGCATTTTCTATCTTCATAACAAATTATGGAAATCGCACAGGAAGTTCACCAAAAAGGGGTAACGACGTTTGCGTTACAGCGGGCCCGTACTCCCGAAAGGGAAGAAAGGCCCGGGTTCTACGCGCCTTCCCTCCTTGCAACTTTACAAACGATGTTTCCTCATTTTACTATACGTTAAAAAAGTCCTGTGGATCCTGTCACACATGCTGTCTTTGGTGCGTTAAGCGCAAACCTTCTTCCCTTTGCCCGGAAACATCGTTCTTTGTGGGCGCTCGCCAGCATTGCAGCAGTATCTCCCGATTTGGATCTGATGATTCCTTATAAGATAATTCCTTTTGAAGACGAATCTGCAGTGCATCGTCTTTACACGCACACGTTGATTTGTGTTCCGTTTATGACGCTTTTCCTCGCTTGGGCTTTTAAATACCTCTTAAGGAAGGAGTCTCTGTGTCGCTCTTCACGTTACCTGCTGGCGCTGACTGGATTGTTTTCGCACCTCTTTCTAGACTTCTTCACCTTAGCTGGTATTCCCCTTTTATGGCCTTGGACCTCTGATTTTCTCTCATTGAGTCTTTGTAATGTCTTCGATCCTCTTTTCTCTGGCCTGATCTTTTTCACCCTACTCGGCCTTCTGAGAAATAAGCGCCAGTTCGCGTTCCTAGGAGGATTTCTTTCTCTTTGCTACGGTATCCTTGCAGAAGTGCAGTACGAACGGGCAGACTATTTCCAACAACAGCTCTGTTTGCAACGTCATCATAGCCCCACAAGGAGGTGCGTCTTCCCATCTCCTTTCAACATCCTCCTATGGCGTTCCCTTTATGAACAGGGAGGATATTACTATGTTGATGGCCTTCGCCTGGGATCTTCCTCAACCTCCTACAGAGGGGGGCGTTTTCTCAAAGCAGGTCTGGAAGATTTTTCTTCCTATAAAGGTACGCATTTCTACGAAATGGTGGCTTATTTCTTTCGAAAGTCGAAAGGTTATGTAAGTGTTACGGAGCGTGGGAATTATGTTGATGTGCACCATTGCCTTTTCCTTCCTCACAAGAACAGCCCAAGGCATGTCCTCTGTCTCAGGAAAACCCCTTCGGGAGATCTAACGGTTGTTCCGAAGGAAAGATCTCATCTTAAAGACCTTATCCCAAAAGATGGAGCAGATTTATTGAAACTCCTTTTAGGGGATACACCAGAGGAAGAACCCTCGGTCAAAGACCAAAAAAGAGCGTCGTAATGAGATAGTTTAAAACCAGAATGCTGATAGAAGCAGAGACAACTGCGCGTGTCGTTGCATCTCCAACCCCCCGTGCCCCATTGCTGTTGGTAAAACCGCAGTAGCATCCCCATAAGGTTATCGAGAAGCCAAAAAAGGTGGCTTTTACAAGGCCGGTAAAAACATCAAAAGCAAGAACATGTTTTGCGAGTTGCTCAAGGTAAAGACCAGAGGAAAAAGAAAGCCGTGTGATTCCGACAATAAAGCCCCCAAAAACACCAATGATGTCTGCGATAAGGACAAGAAAAGGCATCATGCAAATTCCCGCAATCAAACGAGGAGTAACGAGAAACTTAAAAGGATCCACGCCGAGGGTTTCGAGAGCGTCGATTTGCTCGCTCACACGCATTGAACCAATTTCTGCCGCCATCGCCGCACTTGTTCGTCCCGCAACCATGAGTCCCGCCAAGACAGGACCAAGTTCGCGCGTGATAGCAACAACAACAACAGCCGCAACCGTATTCTCTCCTGACAATCCAGAAAACCCAGAATAGCTCTGTAGAGCGAGGACAAATCCAGCAAAGATTGCGGTAAGGCCAACAACGGGGAGGGCGTAAAACCCTACAGCCAGGCATTGCTGCCAAAGATTCTTGACGTAAAAGGGGCACATCACACACCCTGCCAGTCCTTTCCCTGCAAAAATCGCAAAATGTCCGGCACGAGCAACCCCATCAAGCGTCATGCATCCCAGAAAGCGAACGAATCTCATCCCTCCTCCTTCAGGGAGAAGGGTATAAGGTCTTACCGTTGCAAGACAATCGCGAAAGAACGGCAGGATGGTGGACGCTGCAGGGATTGAACCTGCGACCCCTACCGTGTGAAGGTAATGCTCTCCCGCTGAGCTAAGCGTCCAGATCTTTCTTTATGAGAGCTTCTGCCGACGTTTCTGTCAATGGGAGACGTCAGGAATCCTTTGCCCGCTTCATCGGGGTAGAGGAGGAGGCGCTTTCGTTTTACACTGCACATAGGCAGAAAGCAGGGCAAAAGCGATGACAGAAGTTCGTAAGGAGATCCGGAACTTCGCGATCATTGCCCATATCGATCACGGGAAATCCACACTTGCAGATCGCTTGATTCAGCGCTGTGGGGCGATCGCAGAACGCGAGTTTCGTGACCAAATGCTGGATTCGATGGATATTGAGCGTGAACGTGGAATCACGATCAAGGCCCAAACTGTGCGTCTCACCTACAAAGCGCAGAACGGGAGGATCTATGAACTCAATCTCATGGATACCCCCGGTCATGTGGACTTTTCTTATGAAGTCAGCCGGTCACTCGCCGCTTGTGAAGGCTCCTTGTTGGTCGTGGATGCCACACAAGGCGTGGAAGCTCAGACCCTCGCTAACGTCTATCAGGCGATTGATAACGATCATACGATCATCCCCGTTATCAATAAAATTGACCTTCCCGCGGCTGATCCAGAGCGGGTCAAAGCACAAATCACAGAAGTCATTGGGCTGAACGCTGCCGATGCTGTCCTTGTTTCTGCAAAAACAGGAGAAGGTATTGATGCGGTCTTAGAGGCTTTGGTCAAGCGTCTACCTCCACCAGAGATCTGCAGAGAAGCACCTCTACGCGCGTTGCTGGTCGACAGTTGGTACGATGCTTACCTGGGTGTTGTAACACTTGTGCGGATCAAGGAAGGGGTGCTGACAGCGGGCCTGAAGATCAAGATGATGGCCACAGGAGCAGTGTACCAAGTTGATACTGTCGGAAGCTTTACGCCTAAACCTCAACCCGTTGCAGAGCTCACGGCAGGGGAGATTGGGTACGTAACCGCTGGAATCAAAAGTGTTCGTGACGCGCGCGTTGGGGATACTTTGACAACGGAGAAGAATCCTGCCGTTACTCCCTTGCCAGGGTTTAACCCTTCTATCCCTGTTGTTTTTTGCAGTTTCTTTCCGACCGATGCCTCGGCTTATCCTCATTTGCGCGAGGGGTTAGAAAAGTTGCAGCTCAACGATGCGAGCTTTTCTTTTGAGCCAGAGAGTTCTGCAGCATTAGGCTTTGGTTTTCGATGCGGATTCCTTGGATTGCTCCACCTTGAAATCATTGAGGAGCGGCTGGAGCGTGAATATCGCCTAAATCTCATCACGACAGCGCCCAGTGTTGTTTATAAAGTGCATCTGACAAATGGTACAGAACAGGATTTGCATAACCCAACCGATTTACCGGAAACTGGACGTATTGCTTTTCTTGAAGAGCCTTGGATCCGCGCAACGATTCTCGTCCCAGATACTTATCTAGGGGCAATTTTGACTCTTTGTCAGGATCGACGAGGGGTTCAAGTTGATCTCACCTATGCTGGAACGCGCGCTATGGCCGTTTATCGTTTGCCTCTTAACGAAGTAGTTTTCGATTTTTACGATCACTTGAAGTCGATAAGTCGAGGGTATGCTAGTTTTGACTACCAACTGGATGCTTATCAGGAAGGAGACTTGGTCAAGGTCGCCATTTTGATCAATGGGGAACCGGTTGATGCTCTTGCGACGATTCAACATCGTACGACAGCAGAAACGCGGGGGCGTGCACTATGCGCACGTCTTAAGGAACTCATTCCACGACATCTTTTCAAGATTCCAATTCAGGCAACAATTGGGGCGAAGGTGATTGCCAGAGAAACCATCCCC
Organism: Holosporales bacterium; assembly: GCA_031258355.1. GTDB lineage: Bacteria > Pseudomonadota > Alphaproteobacteria > UBA3830 > JAIRMZ01 > JAIRMZ01. The sequence continues at coordinate 8,254 of JAIRMZ010000042.1, read as the reverse complement.
GCTTTACGCAAAGACGTTACGGCCAAATGTTATGGAGGCGACATTACCCGCAAGCGTAAGCTTCTGGAAAAACAAAAAGAAGGAAAGAAACGCATGCGCGAAATAGGTCAAGTCCATATCCCACAAACAGCCTTTCTTGCCGCTTTGAGGACAGGGAAAGAATAAAAAGCAAGAACTCCTACATATAGTTTTGCATTCAGCTGCTTCGTAATTTCCGACCATACGATTATGAATTCGAATTCTTCTATCTCAAGCTAGTGGAAGGGAAGAATTATCTTCCCTTCCTACACCTATATCTAATTATGAATTCCTATCTGCCGGCTATGGAGCTGTAGCCATAACCAATTCAACATGTCCCGTAGCAATACCAGCAATACTAAAAGCACCTACAGCCACTTTGACGACCGTATCCCAAAAGCCGTTCTCTTCTTGGGGATATGAATCCGCTCCCATAAAGGTGCGTTGTTCCAATTCTGTCCCGATACTTCGTGTATAAGTCGAGATCTTATAATGCTCGATCACTAAAGTATTGTCATTGCGGTGCTGGTGGTCTTCATAAGAGACGGTACAAGGATAGGGGATAGCTTCTTTGCTGCGGCTTATCTCTTTCTTCACTCCACGTACGCGAGCGAAAGTAGAAAAAGTGCGGAACGTCGCTAAAACCTTATCTTTGTCCTTGCACGATATTTCCTCTCTCTCATAAGGAACTATTTGATGCACTCGCGACACTATTTGTTTATCTGGACGTTTATAATCATGTATCAAAAACAAAGCTTTAGAAGCATCCTGCTGCTCCTCCCTTTCCTCGATAAAGAGATAAGGTACCTCCTTCGTCTCGATTCGGCGCACCCAATCGCGACCACGAGCGGTGACAAACGTCTCCGTAGATGTCTCACAGCAAAGCATTTCATCTTTGAAAATTTGTCCTATGTCCCGTGTCTGATAAAGATGCTTCTCCTGAGATATTTTAAGCACGCTCCCATCACTCCGATAGCAGTCTCTCCAAAACTCCAGCACTCTTGCTTCATCCTGCCACTCTTCTCGATCCGTAAAAGGATAAGGAACAAACCGAACCTCTGTCATCAGTACCTTATACGGTGTTCCCCAAGTCACAAACGTCTCAACCGTGCGTTTCGTCGACAAGGACCCATCTTCATCTTCTGTCTTAACCCGCTCCTGGTACGGGAAAGTCTGAGTATCTCGAGAAAATATTGACTGATTGCTCCGCGTATATTGCCGCACCAAGGCATAAAGGCGCTGACTCCTCCGATCCTCTTCTCGCTCTGTAAAGGGGTAAGGCAGAGTCCGTTCCTCCGTCTTCAACGAAAGGCGCGATCCCGCGATCAAGACGAATGTTTCCACACACTGCTTCATCGACAGACTATCGTCATCATCCTGTACAGAGAGAATTTGCTCTTCATGAGGAAACATATCGATATCTTTTGAATATTTTGTCCGATCACTCCGAGTATAATCCCTCACAATAAAACGCGCTTTTTCATCCCACCGATCCTCTGTACGATCCATAAAAGGATACGGTTCGTATTGCACCTCCTGCCGTAAGACATGCTCTTTTCCTTCTGCCCACACATAAACATTGACACAACGTTCTGTCCCCTCTCTTTGATCATTATCTGTTACAGATAAAATTTGCCGTTCGTGCGGTAGAGGGTTCTCTTTGTCAACGTATCGATCCAGCAAAAAAGGCTGAAGAAATCCTGGAAGCTGCAAAGCTAACTTGTAAACAGGATACGTATGCTCCTCATCCGGATTCTCCAGTCCGAGGAGCTCCCTCTCACAGGGGACGGGCATTCCCTTCCGAAAGGATACGATCACTTGATTCCCCTCTCCTAACTGAATAAAAACATTCGTCTTTTGCTGTGCCAAAAATCCTTGCGATGCTTGGCGCAGTGCCACTATCTGGCCCTCCTCAGAGGGACGCTCCATTGCCCATGCACTTAAACTTGTGCCTATCAAAAGTCCAACAAACAGCCGTCTCATATCTTTCCTCCTTGGGATTACAGCTTACGGTGGCATCATTGCAACTTGGAGGCGAAAAATTCAAAAAGAAGCGAGAAAAGGATGATATTATCGATATTTATGGATATTAAGAGAGATCACCTTGCAAAGAAGATAGGTATAGTGGGGGGAGTGTTGGAGAGATTTCTGAAACATTCTTTTCCTATTCGTATATAAAATACCCGCCATCGTCCATCTTTTAAACAAAAAATCGTTATTGGTTGTAAAACGCCTAAGGAAAAGGATCTCCACATTGGATTGCGGAAGCTCAGTTGATATCCTTGTCTTGCCTTAGGAGGGTCTGTGTATAAACTTCCAGGATTTCCTGTCCTTATTGCTTTTTGGAAATTCATTCTGGGACCTCATTGGAGTGCAGGGATTTTTCTCACAAATCTCGCTTTCCTCCTTTTCGCTTGTGTCCATGTTTACCGCTTTACGCGCGACCTTTCCTGGCCTTGGATTCTCCGTCTCTTCATAGTGTTGACTTGCGCCACAGGCGTATGCCTTGGAGAACCAAATGTTGTCCTTAATCGAGGCCTCTTCAATCTTTGTGCACTGGTCGTAGTCCTTGGATTTTGCCGATTTTGCCTCGGGAAAGCACTTTCAAGAGGCGACAAAATCGCTGTCCTTCTATGTTTGATATTTATGAGCTTTTTAAGGGAAGTAACTCCTTGGTTTGCCATAACGATGCTTCCTCTTGTCTTCACTTCATGGAAATTGTTAAAGAAGAAAGCGCACCGCCCCTTGGCTTTTCTATTTGTCGCTACAATGCTTCCTATCAAAACATTGTGCGCTATTAACGCGTTTTTCTTCGATTGCCCCATCGCTTCCTTTGGACAAGCGGATACAATGGCCTGGGCACTCGGGCACCTCACCAGCAAAAACCCACGTTTTATCAATTTAGAGCCCAACCTTCAGGAATTGTTCCCCGACGGAGGAGGTGATACGCAAGGCCATGCATGGTGCCAATACGCTGTCAGCAGAGGCAATATTCTTGCTGAGGAATGGGAGGAAAATTTGTCTTTCCGCAAGTCATTACGTTATCAAGAGTACGCTTTTGAAAAGGCCAAAATGCGATTGGAAAGAGGAATGCAAAAGCTATTCTTCACTATACTCCTGTTCCATCCTGTGGACTGCTGGGAGGGGACAGAGGCCTCCGCATCTTTCTCCCTTCTTACTCAGCATGGACCTTTGTATTTCTTGTGGAAGGGAACATCCTTTTTCTCTATTTACGGTATAATTCTTTGTCTTATAGGTTTTTTATGGGCATTGCGTGGGATGCCTTCATTTTTCAAGAAAATTCCTTCCAGCAAAGAAGCATTGGTTCAATTTTCTCTTCTCCTTCACATTGTCGGATTCCTCTTGCTTTATACCCTTTCTATCGGAGCCGATCTTCTTTCTGTTGGTCATGTTGTTTTCCTCTCTGGCCTTCTTGGATGGTGGAGTATTATGGATGGGATCAGGCACTGGCGCACAAAACGCAGGGCTAGCCTCCTTTCTTCCTGAAACAATGTTTTGGAACCGCCTCAAAGGAGCGCTTTCTCGGACATCGAGCACTTTTGCTGAAAAACTCTCGTCCCTTTTCTCTCAGCGCTGTTCTCATGAAGAAAAGCTTTCTGCATTAGAGGATCTTCTCATTGCCGCAGACCTCGGGCCTCAGGGGGCTGCCGCTGTCATTGCGACCCTTAAAAAGAGGACCTTTACAAGAGATTTTTCTCTTGAAGACGCGAAAAAGGCGCTTGTAGAGGTTCTTGTTCCTCTCTTAGTGCCCTATGAACGCCCTTTAGCAAGTTGGCGGCAACTTCCGAAAGACCAGCCCATCGCCTTCCTTCTGACGGGAGTAAATGGCAATGGCAAAACGACAACTGCTGCAAAGATCGCGTACTTTTTGCAACATCAGGGGCGTCCTGTCCGGCTTGCCGCCTGTGATACTTTTCGTGCCGCAGCTGTGGCTCAACTCTGCCATTGGGGGCAGAAGCTTGATATCCCCGTCCATACCGCACCTCCAGGTTCCGATGCGGCAGCCCTTGCGTACAGCGCTTTTGAGGCCACAGGTCCTGGAGAAACCCTCCTCATTGATACAGCAGGACGCCTCCATACACGTGCTGATCTGATGGCGGAATTAGAGAAAATCCAACGTGTGCTCAAAAAGCTCTGCCCTGAAGCTCCTCAAGAAGCGCTCCTTGTCCTTGATGCGACAACAGGGCAAGAGGCGCTTGCTCAAGCAGAGGTTTTTCAAGGTTCTCTCGGCCTTTCCGGACTTATTGTGACAAAACTGGACGGAACAGCAAAAGGAGGCATTATCGTGCCGCTCGTTCAGAAATATCAAATTCCTCTCCGCGCCATTGGGACAGGAGAGTCCTTGGAAGATTTCAGTTCCTTTGATGCACAGGCTTTTGTCACTGCTCTCATCTCTTAGCAATAAGAGGCCGCCTCTTGCTGGGGTGCTTTCTTGAAAATCTTGCACAAAGGGGGAAAGAGAAGGAGCATAAAGAGTGTGCCCAAAAATAAGCCGTAGGTGAGAACAACGCCAATAGCTTGACGTGATTCGGAACCATAAGTCCCAGGAAGGCAAAGCGGAAGGGACCCCAGGAACATGGCTCCCGTCGTCATGAGAATAGGGCGAAGGCGGATGCACATTGCCTGATGGATCGCTTGGAGGACAGGTTCCCCCTGGTCTAGGCGTTGATTGGTGAAGGCAAGGATCAAGATTCCATGTTTCGCGATCAAACCAACGAGTGTAATCAGCCCGACAGCGGTGTAAATGTTTAGTGAAAGGCCCATGAGCCAAAGCCCTAACAACGCTCCTGCGCAGGCTAAGGGTGCGCCCAACAAGATAATCAGTGGATCTCGAAAATTATTAAACTGTAAGGAAAGAATCGCAAAGATGAAAACAATAGCAAGAACAAAAAGCGATGCCATGGTATGCGTCGTGTTTTTAATAGATGCTGCCTCTCCTGTCGGTGTTTTCTTATAATATTTGGGCAAATGTTCATCGAGAGCCTGCAAGCTCTTTTTGAGAAAATCTGAAGTCTCCTCTCCTGGAGGCGCATGAAAATTAAGGGTAGCCGATCGCATCTGGTTGTAATGAAAGAAATAAGAAGGCTCTGTCACGGATTTCATTTGCGCTACGACATCTAAAGAAATCTTTTGTCCCGCCACGTTTGTCAGGTATATTCCCGACAAGTCCCACGGCTTCTCTTCTGTTTCAATGAGAATAGGGTAGGTGATGCCGTCCTTCTCGAACCTCCCATGGCGATTCCCACTAAAAAATACCTCTAAGGTGTTAGCGATTTGTCCTTTTGTGAGTCCTAGTTTTGCTGCTTGATACGGATCGACGGAAATTTTATAGGTCCGATTATTGAGATTAAGATTATGTCTTATACGGGAGAATAGGGGATTCTTTCGGAGCGTTGTACAACACTTTTCCAGATTTTCGTAAAGTTCTTGATATGTCCCATTCGTCGAAATGACAATCTGAAAATGGGAAGATCCTTGACTTTGTAAAACACCAGGTAGCTGTGCGTCTTCGCTCCATACATAGACATTTTGCGCAGTAAAATCCTGTACCTTTTCCTCCATAGCGAAAGCAATATTATGTGAGGACCTTGTTCGCTCCCCTTTCTTACACAAAGGGCAAAAAATGACCCCATCATTTTGATTCGCTCCAGCAATGCAATGGCGTTTTTCTGGCACATCTTCGAAGAACTTGGCTACTTTTTGTACTTGCTTTTCATAGTAATCTCTATCTTTCCCCTCCACGGAAGGCAGGTATCCCATGACCATCCCGCGATCTTCTGTGGGGGCCGTCTCTTGAGGAAGCTTGTGCAAAAAGAAAAGGGAAATTCCCAAGAAGGCGATGGCAAAAAGGTAAGCGGAGTAGGTTTTTTCCATTCTACGCGTCAAAAAGGTGGCATACTTCTGTGTAAGGCGTTTAAAAATCTCATCCAATTTTGGAAACATAAGTTCTGCCTGGGGACGCAGGAGGCGAGAACACATCAATGGCGAGAGGGTGAGAGCGACAAATCCGGAAATCAGCACACTACCCGCAAGGGCCACCGCAAATTCAAGAAAGAGTTGCCCGATGGCCCCCTCTACAAACACGAAGGGTAGATAGACGCTGACCAAGGTCAATGTCATTGCGATAATGGCCCCTCCGAGCTCTCGCGTGCCTTGCAATGCTGCTTCCTTTTTCGTCAAGCCTTTTTCGATATGTCGTGAAATATTTTCCAATACCACAATGGCATCATCGACAACAAGACCTACGGCAAGAACCATAGCCAGTAAGGTCATGATATTTAACGAGAAGCCGAACATTTTCAGAAAGGTGACCGCACCCATAAGAGAAAGAGGAATCGTCACGATGGGCACAAGGGTAGCCCGTCCACTCCGAAGAAAAAGGAAAACAAGAAGAATGACGAGGGAAATCGCTTCCAGCGTGGCCTGTCCAGCATTCTTGAGAGCCTCACGCACAAATTCTGCTTGATCTAACACAGGAACAAGGGAGAAATCGGTAGAGATCTCCTGGCGCAATTTCTGAATTTCCTCATGGACTCTGTTCGAAACCTCAACGGGATTTGCATCAGACGCCGCTTTGATCGCAAGAAACGTTGCTTTTTTCCCATCCCTATAAGCGCGAAACCCTTGATCACCTGAAGTAACTTCTATCGTGGAAATATCTTTCAAAAAAACCGCCTGCGTCTTATGGGCAGAATTCCACGTTTTTATGACAATCTTTTTGAGGTCATTTTCATCCTTGATTCCCGCTTCTAGTGAGGTAGCAACTTTATTTCTGAATTTGCCCACAGGCCTAAGCAAGGCTTCTTCACGAAGGGCGTTGTAAACGTCTCCGGCATTGATTGAGAATAGGTGCATCTTCTGAGGGTCTAGCTTGACCTTGGTGACATAGCTATCTCCCCAAACTTCTACGGAGGAGACACCTTCGATACTGCGAAAAGCGTTTTTGATCGTGAGATTCGCGAAATGGCTCAATTCTTGAGTATTGAGCGTCTCGGATTCGAGAGATAAAAGCACCAAAGGCAACTCACTTTCTTGTGCATGGTGACGATAAATAACAGGTTCGTGCACATCGTGCGGCAAGCGGTCTCGGACACGACTCAACGCATCACGAACGGAGGCAATCGCCTTATCCGAAGATGTCCCTTCGAGGAAGGTCAAATTCACCGATGCGTAGCCGTAGTAAGAGCGAGATGTGACCTTTTCAAGCCTTTCCACACCGGCGAGCTCGTCTTCTAAGGGCATGGTGATGACCGATTCCATCACCTCAGGAGAAGCGTTGTCGTAAGCAACAATGACCGTCATCGCGGGAATGGAGACTTGCGGATATTCGCGTACAGACAAAGATTGGAGACTTAAGAAGCCCACAACCATGCTCATCACATTTAAGACAAGCGCCCAAACAGGGTTCTTAATAAAAAACGCAGTGAAATTCACAACGACGCCGTCTTTTTGTCAGCTGTGCTAGAAGAGCTTTTTGTCATTTTGACAGATATGCCAGGATAAAGTCGATCTTGCCCAATCGCAACAATAACCTCTTTTTCACTAAGACCGGAAGTCACTTCGATCCTCTCTCGATCGGATATTCCTAAGAGGACACTGCGTTCTTCTATAATATTATCTTTTCCTACGACATAAACCACATCCTTACCCCCTCTGAGAAAAATGGCGCTACGCGGGATAATAAGCACGTTTGATTTTTCCTCCACGGTAAGTTTGATTTCAACGGAGGATCCGATCACCCAAGAGCCTGACGCTCCGAATATTTCTACAGAAGCCGGACACATTCGTGTTTCTTCATCGATCGCTTGTTGCACATATTTTAATGCTAATGATTGGCCTTGAATGGTTACCAGTTGGCCAAGATGAACCTTCGCGATGTATTGACTAGGAATAGCAAATTCCACTAGAAGGGTTTCTGGATTGTAGAAAGTCGCAAGAGATGTCCCAACGGATACCTGTGCGCCGTCTTTTGTCTTATAAGTGCCCAGCACACCATCAAAAGGCGCCTTTACTAACATATTTTCACAATCGATCTGCGCACGAGCCAGTGTCTTCTCTGTTTCAAGGAGGGTTTGATGTACGGTATCACTTTCCTTTTGAGAGAGAAGACCTTGTTTTCTTAACAACTCGGCGCGTCGCTGCTGTTGAACCGCCAATTGCTGGGCAGATAGCGACAGGCGGTAAATTTTGTCAATCTCTGCGTTTTCGATTTTTG
>JAIRMZ010000021.1 GCA_031258355.1 Holosporales bacterium | reverse complement strand
GAAAGTCGGTCCTGTTATGCAAGCGTTCTTGCGTATCCTCCGCCTTTTGCATCAGCAGGCCAGGGGTGCGAACTGGCGCTACCATATTCCTTGGTACCTTCTTGTTGGGCCACCCGCTTCCGGGAAAAGCACGCTAGCCGCGAGCCTTCAGTCTCTCCCTCTTCCTGGATACGATTCCCTGGACTTCCAGAACGACCCTTTCCGGTCTTTTTTGTTTGAATCTGGTGTTCTGATCGAGCCACCAGGAGAATCTCTCGGAGGATTAGGAAACGTCAATATTTCTGCTCAATGGAAAATTTTTGGACATGCGCTGTCCTACCTCCGCTCGCGCAATCCTTTAGAGGGATTGGTTCTAACTCTGCCTTATGAAGCGTTAGCCAAACAGGAAGATTTTCCTGGTCAAAAAGCCCAAGAAGCTCAGCATCTTTTCGAACATCTTTGGTGGCTGCAATCGGCTATCAATATGCGTATTCCTATCTACATCGTCGTAACCAAAAGCGATCGTATGCCTGGATTCTCTGCGTTTTGTTCTCAATTAGCCCCAGCAGATCGTCAACAAATCTTTGGTTGGTCTTCTCCTTACGATCTTCAAACGGCCTTTTCTTCTGCCTGGGTTGATGAAATGTTTGCGGGGATTTCCCATGGCCTTAAACGTGCCACCCTATCTATGGCAGTCTGTGCAGAGCCTTCTGAGAATTTCGCGCAAGCTCTCTTCGTTGGATCTGCCCTCCAAGCCTTAAAGGATCCTCTGCAAACTTATCTACTCACTTTATTCCGGCCCCTTTCCGAAGGTAAAGGATTACTTCTTCGGGGTGTCTATTTCGTCGGACAAGAAGATACGGCCCCTGTCTCTTCTACACCATCCGTGGATATTACCGCCTTAAATCCAGAGAATTTTGAGAGAGAAAGACCTCTAATCTTTCAAGAAGACCGATCTCGGGTCTGTTTCGTGCAAGAGCTCTTTGATCGCAAGATTTTTCAAGAGACACGACTGGCACGTCCTCTTCGGCTCGACCTTATCCACGGGACAACGAAGGCCACTCCATGGGTCCGGTCTCTGATGGTAGCAAGTGGGGTAGCTCTGTTGTGGGGAGGGCATCAGGCTCAGGACAGCCTCCGAAAAAAGGTTGTAGCTCTTGAAGGGACTTTTGGCATCGTGCGCGATGTTCTTATCCAGCTTCACACTGTGGAAAAGAATGTCACGACGCCAGAAGATCAAAAACGCCTTAACCGAGAGATACGAAAGATCCTTCTGGCGATGAACGAAACGGTACTCGATCTCTCCTTCTACTGCTTGCCCATTTCATGGGTTTCACGCTTGGAAAAACATCTTCAAGAAACCCTTATCCTGGCGTTTGATCATACCGTACTACGCGCGATGTACCTGGACTTAGTGATGAATGCACGCATGCTGTACCAAAGGGTAGAGAAAAAGGCGCAAACCGAGAAGAAGCTCCGCGCCGCCCAGCCTATCGAGACAGAGGAATATAAAGCATTCAAGGACTATGTCGAGCGATTCCTCGCACTCGAGAAGAATAGCAAGAACTATAACTTGCTACAGAAGCGTGAGAACAGGGAATACATCCGTGCGCTCACAGAATATCTCTTTAAAGCGGATTTCCAATTTAGTGGTCTGCTCAAGGAGCACAAGCCGGATGCCCGTGTGCACTTTCAAGAATTTGACATTAAGAATTACGCTGCTGAAGCGCGCGATGCACTCAGCACACTTTACGCACGCTTTTTGGAAAGAACCTTCGCCAAAGATACTTGGGAGACCGTTCGCGCCTTAGCAGAAAAGATCACGACTCTTGCCGCGGCACTCCATCATCCTATGGCCAATATCACAGCGGCTCAGATTGCCGATCTGGTCACAAAAATGCAGAGCTTCCTTGCTTATATCAAGGACCCGTCTCTTGATTGGTGGGGGCGGGAGCACTTTGATCCCGGAGGCGATTACACTCATATCATGAGCCTTATGGAAGATTCCGAGGTGCTCGGGCGTTCCTTTATGCAAGCACTACTACACCAGGGAGAAGAAGGGATAAAAGCTTTCCGACGGCAGCTGATTATGGTGGAAACACCGCTTACGGGGCGCTTTTTTGAGCATAAGCATGGCAATACCATCCTGGGCCCTTCTAAAGGACTCGTACGCTTGGTTCAAGATCTACAAAAGCTATTGGCAGAATCCTTTATGGTTTCGGCAAAACCTAAAGAGATGAAGACCGTCATCCCCGAGGGAAAGATCCTCTACTGGGATACACGTGTCCTTAAAGAAGCCGCACGCCTCATTGAGGAGTACACAGATTTTTCCGAGACCCGTCTAGATGCTTTCGATGAAGAGATGCGTGGTATTTATGGAGATATCGCTCATCGCATTCTTGCCCCTGTTGTTCTTGCGCTCACAGCACGGGCACAGCTTTTTGAAGATGCAAGCGATACGCGGGTTTCTGCGTCAAGTATCGAAGAGCGTTTGCGTTTACAAACATCTAACCTCAAAGAGAGCACAACGTATTTCTCAAAAATTCTTCATTTCCTGGAGAGCATGCGCTCTCGGCGGATGTATGATGGGCGCCTTACAGCACTCATCTTGGAGCAAGTGTACCGCCTCTTGGAGAAAGTTGACGGCATCCTTGAGGCTGATGGCCCTTATACTGTGAAAGGAAACCTCTTCTCGGCTTGGGACGGACATCATCCGGCCAACTATGTGGGATTCCAAGTACAAGATAATAATCAATTACAGAATTACTTATCCACTCAGCGGGAGCGGATTCGGTTTCTCGCCAAGGACCTGGCTGAGCCACTTCTCACCTTACTTGCCGTGGATCCTCTTTGTAAGCAAAAACACAACAGAACACTGCTGGACAAATGGAAAGAGCTCATTCAGCAAGTCGATGATTATGAAAAGAAAAAGCCCGGGAATTCCTTGGCGGTTCTAGAGAATTTTATCTCTGCAGATTTGAAAAATGTAGAACCCAAAGCGGCCCGTAAAGCCTTGGCCAGTGCCTCTGAAGAAAGTAGTGATTTCTTTCTAGAGCAACGTGCAGACATTGCCCAAGCCCTTTTAACGCGTGCTGAGAAAGTCTCCGCCGATCTCGCTATGACGTATTATCAAGAGATAAGCGAACATTTTGGAGAGGCGTTGGAAGGGCGTTTTCCTTTCTCAGAGGATATTTGGTCAACAGAGCCTGAGGCTTCTATGAGCTCGATCGAGAGGTTGGCCCAGCTCTACGAAACGTTTGGGGATGATGTAAAAAACTCCTTGGAACTCAAATCTCCCCTTACGCAGGAGGAAAGGCTTGTGTGCCAATTCCTTGAGGATTTTGCGCCTACTCACGATTTTCTCAAGCTTTGGATCGCGCACGAGAAAAATCATGATCCAGCTGCTGCTCTGATTGGTTTTCGTGTGCAGTTTCGTGCAGAACAAGATGAAGAAATCGCTGGCAAACATGTCATCGAATGGAAAGTGAAATGGGGGAAAAACGTTATTGACGTTGCTTCTCCTCAAAAGGAAATTATTTGGCATGTGGGAGATCCCGTTGATGTTGTGTTTCGCTTTGCGCGAAATAGTCCCCTTGTTCCTGTTTTAGATCGGAATAATCCGGCTCTCGGCATTTTCGGGAAGACAGCTTCGTTCTCCTACGGAGGGCGTATGGCTCTATTCCGTTTGATCACGGCACATGCCGTTCCGCGCCAGGATCCTTCTGGGGAAGGGGTTGTACTGAAGTTCACGATTCCCACCGTTACCAAGGCTTCTTCTGGTGAGGAGAGAGTTTCTGGAGCCGCGATTCTTTACCTCAAAATCGTGCCTATGAAGAAGGAAAAGGACAAGTGGACGCCGATCGTTTTCCCCACATTCCCAGCACATATCCCTCCCCTCAGAGAAGGGAAAAAACCCACCAGCTCCCTCCTTAAAGAAGACCTGTTGCACACGAGCTTTCTCCGATAATTACTATGTATTGGGGAGAAAGTTTTCCCCTTTATTAGGAGGTTTTGCATTTATGGAGTAATGTTGTAAACTAAGGAGATGGGATTTGCCGAGTGGTGAAGGAAAGAAAGAAGGAAGGGATGCGAAGGGGAAGTGAGGGGCAGAGGGATGGTTGAGGAGAAGTTGCCAGAGTTTAA
>JAIRMZ010000088.1 GCA_031258355.1 Holosporales bacterium | reverse complement strand
CCTCTTGAACTGTTGAGCAAAACCCGTTTTTTCTCAGAGCATCCCGATATTTCCCTGTTCTCCACAACACAAGCCGCGCTTCAGTTCCTTGAGGGGGTGAAGGGAAAGTAGGGGGTATGAAGAAGGTTATTCAGCAGAGTTTTAGAAAAGAAAAGAATGGCCTAGAAGTTTTGGCACTTTTGAGTGAGATGCATGTATAATTATAGAAGAGATTTCTTGCAATTCCTTTGAAAGAGAAGTAAATTCTCTTTAGAGATCATTCAAGAATAATCCATTGAATGGCTTAGTAAAATTCCCTTCCTCAAGGGATATTCTCTTTTCTTGCAGAAAAAATTATTCTCTAGTTTCTTGAAAGGTTGAGGAAAAGTAGAAATTTACAATGTAGGTTGCTTTGTGAATTTTAGAGAGGAATGATATTGGTTAGAGGATTTCTGAGTTTTTCTTTAAGTCAAATGTATATAGTTATAAAAGATTTTTTAACAGTCCCTTTGAAAGGGAGAAGATCATTTTAACAAGCATTCAAGAATAGTCCATTAAACCGTTTAATAAGATTCACCTCTTCGTTGGACGTTCCGGCATTCTCTTATCTCCTACAGCGCAAATTGCTCTTCAGTTTTTTTGAGAGAGAAAATTTACGACGAAGGTTACTTTGTAGGTTTCGGAGAAAAGGGGGATTATTCAGGTGAACTCTATAGAAAAAAGCAGAGGATATCGTTGAATTAAACAAGCATATGATAAAAATACTTCGCGAACCATTTAAAAGAACGATCATTTTAGTATCTCACCTTAACCGCTCAAGAATAACCATTCACACAGGCTTAATAGATTCGTTTCTTCGTTGGGTATTCTAATATTTCCCCTGCTTCCGCTGCAAACACAAGTTGCTTTTCAATTTCTTGAGGAAGGAGGAGTCTTCTTTCGCCCCATGGTGCGTTCCGAAACACTGATTGCTGCTCTCTCGGTATCAATAGCGCCAACCATCCTTACGCAATACTCATCTATTCTGGCTACTCTCGAAAACACTCTCCCTAACTAAAGGTACAGACATAACTAGGCCCTTCGCACCACAGAGTACCAATCCACCCTCTTCATGGTTAAACACCTCCCCCTACTTCACGATCACCAATGTTCCACAAGCATCAGGTAGAGGAATTTTCTTGAAGGGTCCAAAGGCTTTCTCTGTGTCTTGAATAGCTTCTTTCACTGCCCTTACATGGCTATAGTCATGCATAAAGATGACCCCCCTCTTGCATCCTAGGGTAGAAAAATTCTAGCGCCGCGCGTGTAGGTTGATAAAGATTTATATCTATTGAAACAAAGACAAATTTCTCATTCTCTTCTTCGGGCATCACCGTATCTGGGAAACATCCGATACGCCATACACACTGGTCAGGAAACGGCATCGTCTTTTTTACGGCTGCTGCCCTCTCTTCGGGCGTTGCATCAAGGGAAAGGGAAGAAAAGCGTTTGGACCAAGAAGTAGAATCTGACTGTCGCACTTTAGTGACATACTCCTCTGTGCTGAGAGTGCCGTTCCTGGTAAAACTAGTAAGATTCTTTTCATGATCATGGGCTAATTCCTCCTTCACATGCCCCTCAAAAGTATCGTACAGAAACAATTTTCTGTCAAGGAAACAGAAGTTGACAAGACGCACAAAGTCTCCGTAAGCTACTCCCGCTTCTGCTACACTACCGGGAAGATCGTCCAGGCGTTCCCCGTGCCAACCTCCTCCTCCGAAACATTCACAATATAAAGAATGGGTTTGCTCGTTAATAAATATAACCTCATCCTAAAGTTCCTCATGAATGGCTCTTTATGTATTTTCCCCTATCCATAATTGACAAATTATGTAGGAACAATTAGTTAAAAACTCAGATGACAGACCTCCTAAGATTCCCCTAGAAGCGCGGCCCGTTTCTTTGTAGAATAAAGGGCCTTTGTGTGTTGCTCTCTATGGCCTGTTTTCCCGCTGCATCTATTCCCATGAAGTCGATAGGCCCTCTAAAGTTCGTGGGACCGGAGATTCAGGATGCTCTCTTTCTCCCTCTCGCGACTTATGAGATCCCTCTCTGGGCTTCTGTCCGGCGTGGCGCCCGCGTTTTATCTCTTGCAGGGGGGCTGTACGTCAACGTCCTCCATGAAGGGATGACGCGCTCTGTCCTTTGTGAAGCGGAAAAAGCAGAGGAACTGGTGCCGATTCTTGCCGAACTAGAAACCTTGCGCTCTGAAATGGAGGCGGTAGTCGCGCAAACAGGGCGTTTTGTCCGCCTGCAAGACTTTTATCATGAGAGTGTGGGAAGCCTTCTGTTTCTGCGTTTCGAGATGACAACAGGAGATGCCGCGGGGCATAACATGACGACAAAGGCGGCGGAAGCACTGCTCAATTGGATGCTCATCCGCTTTCCCAAGCTCCGTTACATCTCTATTTCAGGGAACCTCTGCACGGATAAGAAGGTCTCGGCCATTAACGGCCTGTTGAAAAGGGGGAAATCCGTGATCGCGGAGGCGCTGATCCCTTCCCCTCTTTGCACGCGCCTTCTGAAGACGACCCCCCTGCAGATGGCCGCGCTGAATACGAAAAAGAACCTCGTCGGCAGTATTCTGGCGGGCAGTACGAGAAGTGCCAACGCTCATTTTGCCAATATGTTGCTGGCCTTCTACTTAGCGACAGGACAAGATGCGGCAAATATCGTAGAAGGTTCTCAAGGATTTACGTATCTTGAATCTCGCTCTGAGGGCTTGTATTTTTCCATTAATTTACCTAATATTATTGTTGGAACAGTTGGAAATGGGAAAAATTTGCCTTTTGTTGAAGAAAATCTTAAAGCCTTGGGCTGCTGGCCAGATCCTAACTCTCCAGGAAAGAGCGCACGACGACTTGCGGCTATCGTCGCGGGCGCAGTTGCTTGCGGAGAGCTATCTCTTCTTGCGGCACAAACCTGTCCAGGAGCTTTGGTGGCTGCCCATATGCGCCTTGAACGCGCGGTACACAACGGTACATGACCCCTGTTGGAATTGACACTTTGTCCCTGGCCACAGGGCATTATGCTTTGAGCTTAGCGGACCTTGCGGTAGCACGCGGAGTTGATCCTCAAAAATACCTTGTCGGCCTGGGACAAGTAACCATGTCGGTTCCCTCTCCTCAAGAGGACATTATTACGATGGGCGTGGAAGCAGGTCTTCGTGTGCTCAGCAAGATTCCTGATCCTGACACCATCCGCTGGGTCCTTTGCGCTACGGAGTCGTGTATTGACCAGTCAAAATCCGCGAGCGTCTATCTTCAT
>JAIRMZ010000073.1 GCA_031258355.1 Holosporales bacterium | reverse complement strand
GGTAAGCGCTAATCTTTGCTGTTTCTTCGAGGAGATAGGCGACATCTGCGGCATCTTTGATGGTATCTCCCGCAAGATAAGCGAACTGTCCAGCAATCAAATCTTCTTTGGCTTCTGTAAAAAGTCGCGCCGCCTGTAAAAGGCTCGATATATTTTTATCCGTTCGTAAAGAAGAGTGGCCTTCTTGCAAAGTCGCAAACACAACAGGCTTGCGTAGGTAGGTGCGTGCCAATTGCCCCCAAAACGTATTGCTGCAAAATGCACAGCGTTCCAGCTCCTTCCGTGCTTCCTTTTTGCGCTTAAGACGTTCGAGGGTACGTGCTTTCCAATACAGTGCTCGTGCTCGATAGCGATAGCTCTCAGATTGCTCTGCTGCGGTAAAATGTTTCAAAGCGGCCTGAGGCTGTTTGAGACGTTGCAAAGCTATTAATCCAGCTAGGAGTTGTGCATCGACAGAAGCATCTTCTTTGGCAGGAAAAACATTAGCAGCACGCGCTAAAAGCCGATAAGCCTCTGAGAAGCGCTTCTCACGTATCAATTCTCGTGCAACATATTGCACTTCCGTGCTCCACAAAGAGCGGTGAGCTTCGTCTTTAGAGAAATCAATTTCTTGAAGGAGGGTTGGCGCTTCTTTAATTTTATCTTGCTTACGCTCAAGAAAGAGAACAGCGTAAGCAAAACTCGGGATTGTGCGAAATTTTTTAAGAAGTTCTGGAGGGCATTGCGTTTTCTTAGGATCTCCTTTTAATAGCTGAAGGCGCGCTTCCATGAGGGTTTTTTCTTTCTCCGGAACATGAGGAAGCAGACGTTCCGCCGCTGTTGTTTGCCTTTTCCATAGAAGGGCATCAGCGCGTGCAATCATATCCTCAGGACGCAAGAGGGAGCTGAAAGCCAGAAGAAAGATCCGTTCTTCTCGAACAGAGAAATTAGCACGCCTCCATAAAGAGCGAATGAGTTTTGTGAAAGCCTCCTCTGGAATCTTGCCTTTCACTTGCGTCGCATAAGCCAGCACAGCCTCTCCTTCTTGAGGGGGATGGGCTTCCAACCAGCGCAAATCTTCTGCCGAAAGGACAACCTGGACCTTGAGAGAAGACTCTAAGCAGCTGCGCAAAAGGTCTTGTTCTGGCCAATGGGAGTGGAGGGAAATAAAGTGACACATTTCCGAAAAAGTGCCGAAAGACTTTCCTTGGGTCAGAGCAAACCAACGCACAAGATCTTTGAGAAAAGTCTCTCTTTCTACGTTCGCTAGTGCATCATCAACACGGCCGGCGCGAACAAGCTTAAGGGCTTGTGCCAACTTTTCTCCTTCAGCAGAACAGTTCTCTGCCCAAACGGGAGATTCCACAAAAACTATCAAGCCAAGAGCAATACAGCTCCGCACGAAGAGCGTCTTGAAAGGACGCCTCTTCTCGGACAAGATGGAAAGGGCTTTCGAAAGGAGGGACTGCGCATGTTCTACGGGT
This sequence comes from Holosporales bacterium, assembly GCA_031258355.1. Classification (GTDB taxonomy): domain Bacteria; phylum Pseudomonadota; class Alphaproteobacteria; order UBA3830; family JAIRMZ01; genus JAIRMZ01. The sequence continues at coordinate 1,443 of JAIRMZ010000073.1, read as the reverse complement.
ATTGGGCTGCCGCTGTGACGCCGTTCCGCCATGGGCGTGTGGATATCGCCTCCTTCGAGCGTTATATCGCGACTCTGATAGAGGGAGGTGTACAGGGCCTCGTAGTCAGTGGTTCGACAGGAGAGGCTTTGGCCTTGACGCGCGAGGAACGCGCGCAGTTGATGAAAGCCGCTACGCATCAAGCCGATACACATATTCCTGTGGCAGCGGGGATTATCGCCGCGACAACGCAAGAGGCAGTGCAACAAGCGCAGGAAGCGGAAAAACACAGAGTTACGGCCCTGTTGGTCGTTGCCCCTTTCTATGTAAAACCTTCGATGGAAGGACTGGTCGCCCATTTCCGCGCGATTCACGAAGCAACCTCTCTTCCGATCATTTTGTATAACAACCCTACACGTACGGGAATGGACATTGATTTTACCCTTCTCGAACGATTGACACAACTTCCTCGTATTGTTGCCCTCAAGGAATCTTCACATCATTTTGCGCGTTTCTCTTCTTGGCGTACGCGTTTGCGCAAAGATTTCGCTTTTCTGGCAGGAGATGACGATGTGGCTCCAGCTTTTTTAGCTCTTGGGGGGCAAGGAGTGATTTCTGTGACGGCAAATGTGGCACCCAAGCTCTGCACGGCTTTCTACAATGCATGGGTTAGCGCGGACTTGGAAACTTTCGCGCGTTTGCGGGACCGGCTAGCGCCTTTGCATAAAGTGCTTTTTGTTGAGCCCAGTCCAGGACCGACAAAATATGCCTTGAGCACGATGGGCCTTATCCGTGAAGAAGTGCGTCCCCCTCTTTTACCTCTTACCGATCTTGGCCAGATGGCTGTTCGCCGCGTGCTGCAGGATCTCCGAGGCGAATAAGCATTTTCCATGGGAGGTGCTTCCCGAGGGAGAGTGATCATCGGCGTGAATCGGCGCGCGCGGCACGATTATACCGTTGAAGAAACACTAGAAGCTGGTCTTGTTCTCCATGGCAGCGAAGTAAAATCCCTCCGTGCGGGGAGGCTAAGCCTTTCCGATGCCTTTGCGATCGTCAATGGGGAGGGGAATCTCGCGCTCATTAATGCGCATATTCCAGAGTATAAAGGCGCTAATAGACAGAATCATGATCCTAAACGTGCGCGCCTTTTGCTTGTTCAACAAAGACAAAAAAGAAAACTTATCGGGAAAACAACCCGAGAGGGATATACCCTCGTTCCCCTCAGCGTATACTTTAGTCCAAGAGGATGGGCCAAAGTCGAGCTGGCTTTGTGTCGCGGAAAAAAGCAATACGACAAGCGTGCCACCGAAAAAGAGCGTGATTGGAAACGAGAAAAAGCACGCCTTTTACGGGAACATAACAAAGGATAACCGTGGCGTTTCCTCCTATTGATCCGATTGCTTTTCGGATTTTCGGGTTCGGAATCTATTGGTACGCTCTCGCTTATGTCGCGGGCATTGTCCT
>JAIRMZ010000039.1 GCA_031258355.1 Holosporales bacterium | reverse complement strand
TGTATTGGGCCATACTTTCCATGGAAAGATCCTTGTCAACGAGAACCGCCCAATCTCCCGGACGAATCTCTCCTTTTATTTCTGTAATATCGACGGAGGTGTAGTCCATCGATACATATCCGACCATCAGCGCGCTCTGTCCTTTGATCTTGACCGCCCCTCGATTCCCAATGGCACGAGGGATCCCATCAGCATACCCAATGCCCAAAATAGCGATGCGGCCGGGATGTTCGAAAGTGTAGGAACCTCCGTAGCCAATGCTCTGTCCAAGCGCAACATCAGCTACCTCTAGCACGCGGCCATAAATACGGATTGCTGGTCGCAGGCCAGGAATGACGAGCTCCCCGAGTCCTAACAAGAATTTTCCTGGACGCACACTGTCAAAATGGTACGCCTTCCCCAAAGCGATACCCTCTGAAGCCGCAAAGCTTACCGGTACTGTAGGGAAATATTGCCGGAAGGAAAGAAGACGTCTCCGCTGAATATCATTGAAAAGCGCGGAACGATCAGAGGAACAAGAGAGATGGCTTAGTAAAAATTGAAGGGAAAAAGCCGTTAATAGCTCTTTATTTTCAAAAAGCCAGTCAATATCTTTTCCTATAAGGCCTGTGCGCGACATTCCTGTGTCAATATGTAGGACAGTCGGGAGCTTTCGCCCAAGGCGTTGTGCCTCCTTATACCAATCTAAGATCTGTTCCCGATGCAGAAGAATAGGGATGAACCCCTGTTCGGAAAAAAGCGCTGCACTCCCCGGAAGGATGCCAGAAAAGACAAAAATTCTTCCTTTCGGAACGACCGTGTGCAGGCGTAAGGCTTCATCGACGTCTGCAACAAAGAAATCAGGACAGCCCGTAGCGACAAGGGCCTCTCCTACAAGAAGGATGCCTGCTCCGTAAGCATTGGCCTTAACAACGCCCCCACAAATAGTCTGGGGACTCTCGGAATCCTTCAGAAATTTCTGCAAGACACGGTAATTGTCTTGTATGATCCCCAAGTCGATCTCGATTGCCGATGAGGCATAGGAAGGCAACAGCGCCAGCCCGGGAGAGAGCGCCGCATCACTAGCCATGCGCGGCGATCCGCCCCATCTCCTGGTAATTGCTAAATTTCGTCATCTTGCAATCATAAAGAAGCCGGAGCGTGCCCACCGGCCCATGCCGCTGCTTTGCAATAATCAAATCTGCCAAATTGTATACAGCGGCCATGCGTTTTTGCCACTCGATATGTTTATCACTTTGCGGTGAAGGCTCTTTTCTCGCCTCGTAGTACTCTTCGCGGTAGATGAACATCACAATGTCGGCGTCCTGTTCGATAGAGCCTGATTCACGAAGGTCAGAGAGTTGTGGCCTTTTATCATCACGCTGTTCTACCGCTCGAGAAAGCTGAGAGAGTGCTAAGATAGGCACATTCAGATCCTTCGCTAGCGCCTTCAAGGCGCGTGTAATCTCTGAGATTTCCTGCACACGACTATCGATACGCTTATTCATGGGAGGACTTAAAAGCTGGAGATAATCGATAATGATGAGATCAACGCCATATTTCCGCTTAGCGCGTCGCGCCCGCGTTCGCAAAGCTGAAACGGTAAGAGCTGCCGTGTCATCGATCAAAAACGGAAGGCGTGTCAACGTGCGACTGACCTCAACGAAGGTCGCAAAATTTTCTTTTTTGATCTCTCCGCGCCGAATACGATCGGAGGGAATACCACTCTCCTGAGCTAACAAACGTGTCGCCAATTGCTCTGCAGACATCTCGAGAGAAAAGAAAATGACAGATCCTCCGCCTCCTGTCTTTTTGAGAGCAGCAAGAGCAGAGTTGTATCCAATATTCATCGCTAGTGCCGTTTTTCCCATAGAGGGCCTCCCAGCCAGAATCACAAGATCTGAAGGATGCAGCCCTCCCGTCCAGCGATCGACATCTACAAGACCGGTTGTGATACCCGAGACATGACTGTCGCGTTTATACGCCTTTTCAGCCATGTCAATAGCGGAGATCAGCGCTTTTTCGAAAGGAATGACCCCTTGTTGCACGACACCTGTTGAAGCAAGCTCAAAGAGTTTGGTTTCCAGGACTTCGACCTGCTGGAAAGCTGTTTCCTCCGGTGTGAAGGTCCGTGCATGGCCGACCGCCTCTTCTCCTAAAGCGATAATCTGACGGCGCACATACAAATCACGAATGAGGCGCCCATAATCCTCTACAGGGCCTAACGTAATGACAGAGGCAGCAAGGTCGACGAGATACCCGGCCCCCCCGACAGAAACAAGCTCCTCTGAACCCTCAAAATAGGCTTTCAAGGTAATAGGATCGGCAACCTCTCCCCGTCCGATGAGGGTCTCCATAGCGGTATAAATCTTCCCGTGGATATCGTGAGAAAAGTGTTCAGGACGCAAAAACTCCGCGACAGATTCGTACGTCTTGTTGTTGAGCAACAAAGCCCCAAGAAGGGCTTGCTCCGCCTCTAGATTATGAGGAACTCCTTGGAAAGAAGAAGCCCCTTCCGGAGATTCTGCCGCCATGCCGCATCCTCCTGCTCTCGGAAGGGTACCCCTAAGATTCCCTCGGCACAATGGACTGAGGGAATCTAAGGAAAAGAATTAAGAGGGAGGGCTAAGATCACTCATACTACTGTATGAACTAGACTTCCTTACGGGAGAAGATCCTAAAAGAGAAGATGTTCCCTCTCTCCTCCTTGCTTGTCGTGGCCTTTCAGGAACTGTAACAGTTCCTTTCGGTAAAGAAGGGGGGGTGCCGCCCCCCTCACGCTTCGAGGTTGTCGCTTCTGGAGAAGACGGAACATCTTCTTCTTCCGAATCTGGAGGCGCAGGAGGTCCTGAATCCCTAGCGGAATCAGAGGTGAGAGGTTTCACATTGATGGGCGATACTGGACGCGCCAAACTCATAGCAAGAGCACGTCTTCCAGACGTGGGCACCAAAGGAAGACTTGGCTTCAAGACAGTTGCCTCTGGAAAGGGAAAAATGACAACAAAAGCAGAAGCAGGGCGGGAAGAGCACTCCATGCGGTAACATTCCCCAATAACTCTCGCTGGTATATCATGTGTCACAAGGACATTGGCGAAAGAAGGATTCTGTTGCAAGATACGTGAAGTAAATATCTTAACACGATCTGTATAAGTCGCCATTGGTGTTTGTCCGCGTGTTCTATCTAGTATCTCTGGCTCTACAAAATCCCATGAGCATTGATTGTCTAAAAATGCTCTGGGATTTTCGACAAGGTTTTGTGCCTGATCTGGACACTTCTGCACAAGAACACGTTCTGGATATCCGAGAAGATCACGTCTAAATGGAAAATCGTCTATCTCTAATGAACTATCCTTTCTGCCGATATTTAATTTCTCTTGTGTAAAGCGCTCTAGGATTATCTGAGCTGTTTGGGTTGCTCTTATGCGGGGACTGTGGAGTATATTGACGCTGCAAATCCCTTTCTCTCTCAAAAGTGTTACAATCTGTTGCGCATAATCAGAAACAGATTGATATCCTTCTTCTGTCAGTGAAAATGGTGTAAATTGAATATCTAATTTTCCAGGCCTTTTACATTCTTGATGATCTCCAAGGAAATTGCGAACAATTGGGGGTATTTTTTGACTTGTTGTGCATATAGTAACTTTAAAAGGTGTTTCACTCTGTTGAGTTTGTCTGAGTAGGAAAGGTTTTTTCCATTCTTCCCAGAGCTCTCTTTGTCTTTTCTCTAAAAAATCAAATGCTATCACATAACGTTGAGGCCCGTCTCCGTCCTGTTCAGGAGTATACTCTAGTGTGACACAAGCATCAGAGCATCCTTTTACGAGGCGCTCTGTTTTATCCCCAAACGTGCTCCCATGCCTGACGACAAGTAATACACTCTCGACAGGTGGTAATCGCATTGCTCCCGTTGAAAAAGCCATTGTCATATTGAAAAGGATAAAAATGTTTCGGAGTGGGCGGCGTTTAGGAGAAAGGGACATGGAAACCTCCTGTTTCAAATGAAAGTTCTGAACATTTATCAAACTTTTATCAAAAAATCAAGAAATTTCAATAAAAAGTAATATATGCTACAAAGAAATATGTGCATCGATCCAGCCCCCTCCGAGCAAGCGATCTTCTTCATACAGTACGCAAGCCTGCCCTATGGCAACGCCGTACTCTGGTTCTTGGAAGAGGACATGCATTGCTGTGCCCTGCACCTCAACACGCGCGAGAACAGGCTCTTGCGTAGAACGGACCTTCGCTAGTGCCTGAAAGGGAATGGTCGGACAAGGTCCGTGCCAATTCACGTCCTTCACAAGAACACCCGCACAAACAAGATGTTCCTTCGGTCCAACGACTAAAGTTCGTGTAGCAACGTCCATCGCAAGGACGTAGGCAGGGTACCCAAGAGACACAGGCAATCCCTTGCGTTGTCCTACAGTGTAGTGAATCAGTCCAGGATGCTCTCCGAGAAAATGCCCTTCATGATCCACCACAGGTCCAGGACGAGGGATAAGGTCCGGAGGCGCTTGCTCCTGAACAAAGGCGACATAAGAACGCTTACCTACAAAACAGATATCTTGACTCTCTGCCCGATCATGACTAGGGAGCCCTAGGGTACGCGCAAGGGCCCGCACATAAGGTTTGGTAAATTCCCCGAGAGGAAAATCCAGAAAGGGAAGAACTTCTTTTTCAACTCCGAACAAGAAATAACTCTGATCCTTAACCGCATTAAGCGCACGACGAAGATAAACCTCTCCGGAGGGCGTTTTCCCTTTGCAAACGTAATGCCCCGTTACGAAGACCTCGGCTCCCAAAGAACGCGCAAAGGCAAAAAGAGAGCCGAATTTGATATGCCGATTACAGCAGGCACAAGGAAGGGGTGTCTCCCCTCGACAATAGCTTTGTACAAAAGGATCTGTCACATGACGTTTAAAAAGGTCATGGATTGTGTAGATGTGGTGCGGTACGTCCAAATGTCGTGCTATTCGTTGAGCGGCTCTGATTGTCGATTCCGGATGATCTTTCGTGGGGAAAAGATCCAACGTGATAGTGATCACCTCATGTCCAGCCTCTTTCATTAAGGCCGTACAAGTGGAGCTATCAACTCCTCCTGACAAAGCAACAGCTACTTTCACCACGTTAAGAATCAGTTAATAAACGCCCCTTAGGGTCACCTTCATGGTTAGCAGATGGAGGAAACAATGACCACAAAAAAGTTCACACTTGGCCTTTTGTTTAGTACAGCGTTGATCGGAGGATCTCCGCTTTCTTGGTCTATGGAGGAACAGTTGGAGGATCAACAAGAAGACTCATCCGTCCCTCGAATTCTCCAAGTAGGTCGTGATCTCACGGAAAGCGTTGGAGGAACATTCCAAGACGCGCTTACTCGGATTATCGTGGAGGAAGCAAAAGATGCGCCTAATATCGTTCCTTTACCTCCTTTCCTTGAAAGTCGGTATGACATTGTTTTCGATATGGTGGTTGAGGGTCTTAAAGCAAAGAGAAACGATATTTGTGCTTCTTTAGAAACCGTTATTCGCGATGATACGGATCTCGCTGACAGAATAGCAACCCAGGAAGCGAATTGGGTGGGACTTCGTGTTAGGTTGTTTGACTTAGCACTTCGTAATCGAGATATCCAGTTCTTGAAATTTTTAGTGAAAAACGGAGGAGAAGAGATTGTAACTTCTTGGATAAAAGGAGAGTCTTTCCCGCAAAATCTGGACAGAGGAGATGGAGCGGCTATTGAAGGGCAATTACTCCGATTCGCTAAAGGAAAAGTGACAGATCTTGACGATACCTTTTCGATTCTTAGGGCTCCCCTCTCTTCAAAAAATCAATTGATTTCCACCCGTGCAGACGCCATCACTGGAGGGTTGAAGGTAAATGATGAGCCGTTTGTGCTTGGTATTTTTGGTTTGCCAGGGACAACTCCTGATGAATTAGCCACAGCAGTGTCTCGTGGGGTACAAGGACGATTTGCAGAGGTTTCGAAATCTGCCAAAAAAGAGGACGTGGCCGCAATAAGAACAGGTTTCAGAAAGCCTTTCGATCTTCTCACGGCCGCTATTGCTCCGTTCAGGAAGAAAAATGGAAATTTCCCAACCCTTGCTGAAGCGTACGGAGCCGTTGATGCCTATCTTATAGCGCAGGAAAGAGAACAAGAATAACTAACAAAGCGGCTTGCCTTAGGGCAGGCCGCTCCTTTCACAATTTCTTTAGAAAGGGAATCCTATTAGAAATGCCATCACTGTGTGCGGTTTTTGTTGGTGAAGTGCTTTCATCGTGCGTTGCAATTTCTGAAAAGCGCGTTGTTCTATTTGACGTACTCCTTCTCTAGAAAGGTGCATTTTCTTCGCAATGACATCAAAAGTGAGAGGAGGATCGGAAAGGCGACGCAGGTGGAGGACTTTGTATTCTTTCGGAGTCAAGTGTTTGATCGCTTGGTGCAAGAGATCATGACGATATCGGCCTTCCTGTTTCTCCAGGATCACGGTCTCAGGAGTTTCCGTTGTATCTTCTACATAGTCTTGCCATTCGTCTCCTTCTTCTGAGCGCGTTGCATTCAGAGAAAAATCCATGGCAGAGAGGCGCTGTTCCACCTCACGGAGATGCGTGATCGGAACTTCCATCTTTTCTGCTACCTGACGTGTCTCTTCCTCCGATAAAGTCTGTTTATTCTTAAGGCCCAAAGCGGCCTTTATTCGGTTGAGACTAAAGAAGATTTTTCTATGCGTTTTTTGAGTGCTGACCTTTACAAGGGACCAAGAGCGCATAATGTAGTCCTGCATGCTCGCCTTGATCCACCACTGTGCATAGGTGGAAAATCGGAACCCACGCTGGGGATCAAAACGTTGGGCGGCTTGCATAACGCCGATCGTTCCTTCGGCAACAAGATCTTCCAGAGACAAGCCGTACCCTCGGTAGCCACGCGCCATCTTCCACACCAGTCTGAGATGGCTTTTCACCAGACGATCGATAGCCTTTGAATGACCTGTTTCCTGCCACTCACAGGCAAGCCGATACTCTTCGTCTTTCTCTAAGATCGGAAAATCGTTGAGGTGAGAGAGGTGAGAAGACAGGGTAGAGGCATCTTGGATCCGAACACTTTGCACGCGATCCCCTCTTTGCTGGTTCCTTGGTTCGCGCCGCTGACTTTATTAAAAAATACTAAAAAAGTCGAGCAACTTCACACAAAAACCTGCACAAATTCCAGCAAGCAAGTCATCTCCAATAAGACAAGCAGTGGCTAATGAGAGGGAAACCTCAGAGCGCTTAGATAGGTTATCTATGGCTCGGATCGGTCCCCATTTTTTGATATCGAAAAGACGAAACAAGAAAAAGGCACTGAGGGTTGCTTCTATCGTAGAAGGTCCCCAGGCGAGAGCGATCCACTGTCCAAGACACTCATCAATCACAATGTAGGATGGGTCTTTCTGGTCTGTCTGCTGCAAAAGGCGAAAAATCGCCCAAAATCCGATACTTCCAAAGCAAAGGAATAGGCAAATCTTGAAAGTAATCGAGGTGTGTGAAAAGAAAAAGTACCAGAGAAGCCCTCCAAACAAAGCACCACAAGTTCCTGGCATTTTAGGAATCGTCCCTAGTCCTCCGCAGGTTGCGACGCTCCAAGCGATTTTTTCCAACAGAAGGACGGGTCTTTTCATGTGTTTCTGAGGGTAATCGGTAGAGGGGATCAGAAGAAATCCCCTTGCGTAGATCTTCTTACAAAAAAAGAGTACGGTCCCTTCAAAAGCAGGGAGGAAGAAAAGCATGAAAAGTTCTGTTCAAATTTCAACACTTCAAAATGGGATCCGAGTTGTAAGTGAAAATTTTCCCCATAGTGGTACCGTCGCCTTGGGCGCTTGGGTTGCGGCAGGAGGGCGTTGCGAAACAGAAAAGAATAATGGGATTTCGCATTTCCTAGAGCATATGGCTTTTAAAGGCACGACGACGCGAACAGCAAAGCAAATTGCAGAAGAAATTGAGCGTGTAGGCGGTTATCTGAATGCTTACACCGCTCGTGAAGAGACCGCATACTACGCCCATCTGCTTAAGGAAGACCTTGCCGTTGGGGTGGAGATCTTGTCAGATATCTTGATCAGCCCGACCTTCTGCGCAGAGGAATTGGAGCGAGAGCGTGGTGTGATCTTGCAAGAAATCGGCCGTGCTCAGGATAGCCCGGATAGTATTGTCTTTGATCATTTGCAACAGACCGCTTATCCGAACCAACCGATGGGGCGTTCCATCCTGGGACCGCAAAGCGTTGTTTCCTCCCTTTCTGTACAGGATCTGCGGGTTTATCGGGATCACTTTTATCGAGGGCCACACTTCGTTTTTTCTGCGGCAGGAAATGTTGATCATGATATTTTGGTCCAGCTTGTCTCCAAAGCCTTCCCATCTCTTCCTGCCGCACCCTCGGGACATACGCTCGATCCTGCCCGTTATCAGGGAGGAGTTTTGGCCGATACACGCCCCCTGGAGCAAGTTCATATAACGTTTGGTGTTGAGGGCGTAGCTTTCTCGGATCCGGATTACTACGTTTCTGCTCTATTTGATGCGATTCTCGGAACAGGAATGTCTTCGCGTCTCTTTCAAGAAGTGCGCGAAAAACGCGGGCTTGTCTACTCCGTCCATAGCTTCCATTCTTCATATAAAGACTCTGGCCTGTTTGGTATCTATGCGGGAACAGGCGAAGAAAAATGCGAAGAATTGATCAAGGTGGTCCGTGATGAGTGTCATAAAATGGCGGAAGGTGTTCGTGACGAAGAAATGCAGCGTGCACGTGCCCAGTTTAAATCGTCCTTGCTGATGGCAGCAGAAAGCCCTTCGGCTGTTTGCATGCGTAATGCTGAGCATCTGCTAATTTATGATCGTATCATCCCCAGGGAAGAAATGATTGCTCAGGCGGAGGCTGTCACATCTCAGCAAATTGCGCGTTTCTCGGAACGCCTCTTCCAGAACAAAGCGTTGACACTTGCTGTTGTTGGCCCCGTCAAAGAAAACACAGCACAGCACTTAGCGGCTCTTTTCCAAAGTGCCTAAACCTTCATGGAGGTTTGGGCAGGAGGACTGATCATCCTATGTGGGATTTTAGGGGGCCTTCTCTGGCATAAAATACAGGAAAAAACGCAGCTAGCGTTGGATAAAGCACGTCTTGAAGAGCGGTGCCGTCAGGCAAAAGGAGATCAAGAACGTCTTCCTGCTTTGGAGGCTGCGTTGGCCGAGGAGCGGCAGCGCTTGGCGGTTCTCCAAGGGGAGTTGCGAACAGAACGGCAGAGGACCACAGAAAAGCTGCAACTCCTCACAGAAACGGAAGCGCGGATTCAGCAAGCATTTAAGACACTTAGCACAGAAGCCCTATCCGCCAACACAAAATCCTTTTTGGACTTAGCGCAAGGTCTGTGCACGCGCTTGCAAGAAGGCGCTAAAGAGGATCTAGCGGCAAAAGAAAAGTCCTTGGAGACATTAGTGACCCCACTCAAGGGAGCGTTGGAAAAGGTGACGCATCAGGTTCAAGAGATGGAAAAAGTTCGCGTGGGCGCTTACGAAGGGCTCAGGCAACAGATCTCCGATCTTGTTTCAACACAATCCTCCCTTAAAACAGAGACCTCCCGCTTGGTTGGAGCCCTTAAGGCCCCCAACGTTCGAGGACGTTGGGGAGAGATGCAGCTCAAGCGTGTGGTGGAATTGTCTGGCATGGCCCCTCACTGTGACTTTCAAGAACAAGTCACGATGGAGGGGGAGCATTGTGGCCTCCGTCCCGATATGATCGTCCATTTACCTGGAAATCGGCATATTGTCGTTGATGCTAAGGCGCCCCTGACCTCGTACCTTGCGGCATTCGAGACGGAGGGAGAGGAGCAAAAACAAGCGCTTCTTAAAACTCACGCACGCCAGGTACGTCAGCATATTACCTTGCTTGCTTCAAAGAATTACTGGCAATATTTGCAACCAAGTCCAGATTTTGTGGTTCTCTTCTTGCCGGGAGAAGCTTTCTTCTCTGCAGCCCTTGAGCATCTGCCAGATCTTATCGAAGTCGGCATGCGAGATCATGTTATCCTAGCAACCCCAACGACTCTGCTCGCGCTCCTCCATGGGGTTGCGGCAGGATGGCGCCAAGAGTCGTTGGCTGAAAATGCGCGCCACATTGCCGATCTCGGTCGTGAGCTCTACAAACGTTTGGGGGACATGAGCGGGCACATTCTGCGTTTGGGACGGGCTCTCGGAACAGCAACAGAGTCTTATAACCAGAGCGTGTCCACCCTGGAGCGCCGTGTCCTTGTGAGCGCTCGGCGATTCAAAGATCTCGCGGGAAATACTGGAATTAAAGAACTCCCTGAGATGTCCCCTATCATCGCCCTTCCCAAGTCTCCCGATTCTGAAGAATTTTGTTCAAATAGGGAAAATACAGATTGTTGATCAGAGTCTCTTTGCAAGCGATTTCTTCATCACTCACTAAACTTCCTTTGCTTTCCCAGAAAAAGAGAATTCGGTACACTTAATCCACAGGAATTGAGAAAGGACATGACCTGGAAAAAGCGTCTTTTAGTGATCTTTCTGTGCACTTTCAGTGCCCTAAGCTCTGTCTGGGGAGCCAAGCAAAGCGTCCACGTTCCTCATCCTCCTACTCTTGGGATCGCCCCAAAGGCTCCTATGCCGACCTCTTTCGCACCGGAAGTGCATGCGCCTTACGCTTACCTTGTGGATTTCTCCACAGGAACGGTTCTTTTCGAGAAGAATGCAACCGTTCCCATGGTTCCTTCCTCCATGACTAAATTAATGACGCTTTACGAATTGTTTTCGACTTTGAAGAAAGAGCGATTGCACCTAACGGACACGCTTTCGGTTAGCGATCAAGCCTGGCGGGCACGAGGTTCCCGGAGCTTTCTAAATGTTGGAGACCGAATTACGGTCGAAAACTTGATTCGCTGTATTATTGTCCATTCCGGGAATGATGCTTGTGTCGTCGTGGCGGAAGCTCTTGGAGGGTCTGAAGCACTCTTTGCGGAGATGATGACACGGACAGCTCAACGTTTGGGCGCACGTGCGACACAATTTCGCAATGCTACCGGGTGGCCGGACGAAGAACATTATGCCAGTGCTGAAGATTTAGCTCTCTTTGCACGCCGATTGATGACCGATTTTCCGGAATACTACCATTATTTCTCTGAGAAGGAATTTCTCATTTCTGGTATTCTCCAGAGGAATCGTAATGCTTTGTTGTGGCGGGATCTTGGCGTAGACGGTTTGAAAACGGGCCGCACAGAGGCGGGAGGGTACGGTATTGTCGTTTCTGCTCAGCAGAAAGGGCATCGGTTGATTGCAGTCGTCAATGGATGTACGAGCGACAAAGAACGGATCCGAAATGTCGAGGCTTTGCTTCGTTGGGGATTCAATGGATTTACTTTTTATAAAATAGCCCGCTCTCAAGGACCTTTATCTTCGGCAGAAGTATGGTTAGGGGAGAGGGCGACCGTTGATCTAGAACCAGATCAAGATATTTGCTTTATTGTCCCCCGTCTCCAAGCACAAAATGTCAAAATAGAAGTGGTTTATCAAGGACCCCTAAAGGCCCCCATAGAAAAAGGAGCGCAGGTTGCCTCTTTATGGATATCTATTCCTGGAAAAGAGCCCATGGAATATCCCTTGTTCGCCTGCACAAGTGTTAAACAAGTAAGCCCATTAAAGAGAATTCCTACTGCGATTACCTCTTTATTGTTCGGAGCACAACCTTCGTGAGGCATCCAGATGTTCCGAGGGGGCAATTCATCACGTTTGAAGGGGGAGAAGGAACGGGAAAGTCTACACAAATCCGCCATGCAGCTACGTACTTACGTTCTCAAGACATCCCCATCCTTCTGTTACGAGAGCCGGGGGGGACGCCTGAGGGAGAGGCCATGCGAACCCTCTGGAAGCATTCGTCTTCTGAGCGCGCTTGGGAGCCTTTGGCGGAAGCCTTTCTCCTTTTTGCGGCACGACGGATGCTCTGGTGTCGTGAGATTCAGCCTCATCTCACCCAAGGTACCTGGGTGTTATGTGATCGATTCTATGATTCTACCCTCGTTTACCAAGGTGTTCTTGGCGGTGCGGATATAGAAAAGCTCATGAAAATGAAGACTCTAGCTCTGGAGGAGAACGAGCCAGACATAACGCTTCTCTTCGACTTATCTCCCAACACCGCCATGAAGAGAATAGCACAAAGAAACCCTAATTGTCAAAATATTGCAGATTATTATGACTCAATGTCGATAAAAAAGCATGAAAAAATTAGACAAGCCTACCTGCGACTCGCAAAAATCTTCACCTTTCGTATCCGCATCATCAAGGCACGTGCCTCAGAGGCTGTCGTTCAGCAATCTGTGCGCCAAGTATTGGATGATCTTCTCTCTCGGGTTAAAAGGCCAACATGAACCCTTCACCACCCTTTCTTACTGTATTGGGCCACGAAAAGGTGGAAGACCGTTTGGCGCATGTTCTAACCACCCAAGGCGGATTGACAGCCTCCCTTCTGGTGACAGGGCCTGAAGGAATTGGAAAGGCCCTCTTCGCGCGCAAATTAGCTTGCGTTCTGCTTTCAGGGAAAGGAACAGGTTCGGAAAAGACGCTAACGGCCTGTTGTGCTCCCCTGGTTGCTCAGGAGATGCAAAAGGGCACACATCCGGACTTTATGGCCTTTGCCTCTCACAGGGAAGAAGGTTCTGTCGCGCAAATCCGTCAAATTTTAGGGTGGATTGCGAAAAAACCACTTCGATCTCTTGTTAAGGTCGCTCTTTTTGAAGATATCGATCGATTAAACAGAAATGCCGCTAACGCTTTACTCAAAACGTTGGAAGAGCCACCAGAGGATACCTTTCTCCTTCTTACTTCTGCACACCCGGAACGTCTTCTTCCCACCATCCGTTCACGATGTTTACTTGTTCCTCTCTCCCCACTGCCAGAGAAAGCCATGGCGCGTGTTCTGGAACAACACCAGCTCTCTCTGGAGCCCTCTTCCTTAGCGCTCTGCGCAGGCGCTCCAGGAAAGGCGTTAGCCCTACAAACACGCGAAACGTTATATCCGCAGTTCTTGCAGGCACTTCAAACAAGTGAACAAGGAAATTTGTCCATCGTGCAAGAATTTACTGAAAAAGAGAATATCTGGCCCTTTTTCTCCTGGTTCTCCTTGCACTTTTTGCATGCCTCTCTTTGTGCTGAGAAAGATCCTCCACCGGCGCGACGTGAAGCTTTGCTGACATTGTGGCGTGAGACCCATCGTAAAATCGTGCAGGGAGAGTATTTGAATCTCGATAAGAAGGCTGTCATGCTTTGGTTTTTCTGCGCTCTTGGGGAGATACCGAAGCCATGACTCGTGACTCTTTCTATATCACGACGCCGATTTACTACGTCAACGCACGCCCCCATATCGGAAGTGCCTATACAAGTATTGCAGTAGATGTCGTTGCACGATTCATGCGGCAGGAAGGGGCTGACGTTCGTTTTTTAACAGGAACGGACGAACATGGGCAAAAAGTGGCGCAAAGTGCAGAACAAGCAGGAAAAACCGCACAAGCTTTTTGTGATGAGATATCAGTGCATTTTCGTGACTTGATTCCTCTTCTTAACCTCACACCAACGGACTTCATCCGCACGACAGAAGCGCGACATAAAAAGGCAGCACAAGCTTTTTGGTCGAGGCTCGTTACACGCGGGCAGATTTACCTTGGTTCTTATGCGGGTTGGTATGATGTGCGAGATGAGACCTTCTACCGTGAAGAGGAAATTGTCGATGGGAAGTCTCCCAGCGGTCATCCTGTCGAGTGGATCCAGGAGCCAAGCTACTTTTTCAAATTATCCGATTGGCAACAGCCTTTGTTGAGATTTTACGAGGAGCATCCAGATTTTATCGCACCCAGCTATCGACGTAACGAGATCCTGCGCTTTGTCGAAGGAGGCCTCAAGGATCTCTCCATCTCCCGTAGCCGTTTGACTTGGGGGATTCCCGTTCCCGGAGACACGCAGCATGTGATGTATGTGTGGATCGATGCCTTGACTAACTACCTTACGTCGCTGGGGTTCCCAGAGAAACAGGAGGATTTCGCACGGTTCTGGCCTTCCTGTGTTCATGTGGTGGGCAAAGAAATCATCCGTTTCCATGCTGTTTACTGGCCAGCGCTTCTGATGGCGGCGAATCTCCCCCTGCCGCGGCAGATTTTTGCGCATGGATGGCTGACGGTAGAAGGACAAAAGATGTCCAAATCCCTTGGCAACGTTGTGGATCCGACCTCCTTAGTCAAGACTTATGGAGTGGATGCGGTAAGATATTTCCTTCTCCGGGAAATTCCTTTTGGAGAAGATGGCGACTTCTCAGAGCGGGCATTGCGGAGGCGCTTAAATACGGATCTTGCGAATGATTTGGGAAACCTCGTCCAACGTGTCCTAAGTTTTATTCATAAACATTTTGAGGGACGGCCTCCACTACGCCAGTCCTCTCTTGCAGAGGATCAAGAGTTCCTTTTCCTCTTCCCGTCCTTGCTCCTTCGTGTGCAAAATCATGTCCATCGTTTCGCACTCCACCGAGCTCTGGAGGGGATCAATGAAGCTGTGGTAGCGGCCAATCGCTATGTTGATCAGCAAAAGCCTTGGGTTCTTGTGAAAACAAACCCGGAGCGCTTAAAGGAAGTCTTGACGGTCCTTCTGGAGGGTCTTTTTCGTATCGGACTTTTGCTCCGCGCTTTTATTCCTTCTACAGCAGAGAAGATTCTCGATGCTTTGGCCGTCGCTCCAGAGGCACGCACTTTTGCGCAGAGTGCTGCTCCCTATCAACCCGTAGGGGTGCTACCACCTCTCGAAATTCTCTTTCCTAAAGTTTTGGAAGATGCTGGTTGACAGCCATTGTCATTTAACTTTCCCGAATCTTAAAGAAGATCTAAGTGGGGCCCTGCAGCGCGCAAGAGAACAAGGGGTTGGCCTTTTTCTTCTTGCCAATACAACACTTGAAGAAATCCCAGTATTAGCCGCACTAAGTGCTGCGCACGCGCCTATCTATCGGACGGCGGGCGTTCATCCTGTCTTCCTTTCCGAGGCCTCCGACCTTTCTCACCTTTCTGAAAATTTAAGTCAGGCAGCGACAGGAGAGAAAGTTGTGGGAATCGGAGAAATTGGCCTTGATTATCATGAACAGGGGACCTCAGGCACTCCCCTGCCCAATAAATTGCGCCAGCAGGAAGCTTTTCGTATACAACTCGAGGTAGCCCGCACACAATCCCTTCCTGTTTGTGTGCATACGCGCGACGCCCAGGAGGATACGCTTGCGCTCCTCTCGTCTTTCCCGGGCCTGCGGGGTGTTATCCATTGTTTTAGTGGAAGTAAGGCCTTTGCACGTGCAATCTTGGATCTTGGGTTTTACCTCTCCTTTTCGGGAGTTCTTACTTTTCCTAAGGCGACAACTCTTCAGGAGATTGCACGTTTTGTTCCCGCCGATCGGATGTTGATAGAGACAGATGCGCCTTTCTTAGCGCCCATTCCTCACCGTGGAAAGTCCAATGAGCCGGCTTGGGTTGTCTATGTTGCGCGACAGCTTGCCTCTCTTCGAGAAGAGTCCTTAGAAGACATTGCACGCCAAACAACGGAGAATTTTTTTACACTTTTCTCTCACGTACCAAGGGAAACGGAGAATGCGGTTTAAGGCAACTATTCTCGGATGCGGACCTTCAGGAGGTGTTCCTTGCCCCGGTCTCGGATGGGGCGATTGCGATCCGAACAATCCGAAGAATTACCGCTTGCGAAGCTCTTTGCTGATTGAGACGCCGGAAACAACGTTACTCATTGATACCTCTCCAGATTTGCGTCAGCAGCTTTTAACTCATGATGTCAAGAAAATCGATGCAGTCCTTTATACACATGGGCATGCGGATCATACCGATGGGATCAACGATCTTCGTCCTTTCGCCTTTTTACGTGGCGCCCCTATTCCCATCTACGCGACTCCTCCTGTCCTTTCAGAATTGAAAAGGCGATTTTCTCACATATTTGATGGATTCACAGAGAGGCTGGATCTTTATCCACCTTTTCTTCAAGGGAACACCTTGCTTGTCTCCTCTTTTCGCATTCGAGATATTGTTGGTCGTGCTATGGAGCAGGATCATTATACTTGTTCTTCGTTGGGATTCCGTTTTGGAGATTTAGCTTATTCGACAGATGTTTGCCGATTTCCAGAGGAAACCCTTCAAGCCTTAGCTGGCATAAAGACTTGGATTGTTGAGTGCGGAGATCCACACGAGACCCCCTCGCATTCTTCTTTACAAAGCGTGTTGCGGTGGGCGGAGCGCATTCGTCCGAAACGCGCAATCTTGGTGCATATGAAGCATACGATGGATTACGCGACCCTCTGCCGCACCCTCCCCCAGGGGATCGAACCCGCTTATGACGGACTGTCTGTAGAGGGGAACTTGTGATTGCCACATCCCTGATACGAACTTAACGAGAAAGCAGAGCCTACATATGACAACTTGTTGGAGAGGTCCCCTAAGATCCCCCCATTATTAGATGGAAAGACCATCGCACCCTCTTACTTTCAGAATAAGAAAAGAAAGGTGTTATTTTTTCTCATCCAGGGACTTCATTCCGTTCATGGGTTGAATATGTCACTTTCTCGGAGATGCGTGCTGCTTTTCCACGAAGGGCACGAAGATAGTACAGCTTCGCGCGACGCACCGCTCCACGGCGAACAAGCGTAATGGAGATATTCGGGGAATAAAGGGGGAATACTCGCTCTACCCCTTCTCCAAAAGACAATTTTCGCACCGTGAAGGAAGAACCCAAACCACGATTGCGACGCGCAATACAAGTCCCTTGAAAAGACTGCAAGCGCTCGCGATCTCCTTCGACCACCTTAACCGAGACGCATACGGTATCTCCAAAGGAAAAAGCAGGAATCTCACGCCCCTGCATCAGTTTCTCTCTTTGCCGCTGCTCGAACTGCTGCACCTCGTTCATGGCTTCGTCCCATCGAAAAAACAGCAGTACTTTACAGAGAAAGGGGGAGAAAGTCTAGGGACTTTCCTCAAAAATCCAAATTTGTATAGTGAGGGGCCGGCGCGAAAGCAGAAATACGATCCTTGAGTAGCGCACGGAAGCTTGGACGAGACTTGATGCGCACATACCAGTCCTTCGCTTCTGCATACTTCTCCCAAGGAACTTCCCCGATATAATCCAGCACGGAGAGATGTGCCGCAGCGGTGATATCTGCTAAAGAAAAGAAATCCCCTCCCAACCAGTTGCGCCGATCTGTCAACCAAGTGATATACAGCAAATATGTCTCAATATTTTTCTTTCCTTGACGAAGCGCATTTGAATCCGGACCCCTTGCTTCCCAAAAGCGTTTAAAAATCTTTTCGTAGACCAATTTTTGGTGTACTTCGCTGTAGAATTTGACGTCAAACCACTCGATTAGACGTCGGACTTCCGCACTTTCCTGCAGAGTTTTTCCGAGAAGAGGAGAATCGGGATTTGTCTCTTCCAAATATTCTATAATCGCGTATCCGCCTCCAATCTGATCGCCAGAAGGCTCAACAAGATAAGGAACATCTCCCGTCGGATTAATGTCCAAGAAAGATTGATGAGCATTCCAAGGCTCTTCCCCCATGGCCGTAAAATCCAGCATCTTTTCCGCGAGGAGGAGGCGCACCTTCCGACAAAACGGACAGAGAGGATAATGGTAAAGTATACGCATGTGCTCTTCCCTTTATATATTAAAAAGAGGACAAGGTCTGGAAGTAGGGGTATGGAAGCACAGATCCTGTGGCTTGGTGCCTTGCAAGGCTTAACAGAGTTCTTGCCTGTGAGTTCTTCAGCGCATCTGGCGCTGCTCCCTCAATGGTTTCATTGGAAAGATCAGGGGCAAAGCGTAGACGTTTTCTTGAATCTAGGGACGGTCGCGGTCTTGATTTTCTTTCTCTTTCCGGATCTTTGTGCCGTCTGTCGTGGAGGGTGCGACACCCTTCGAGGGCGCGCGACAGCAGAGCGCACGCAGTGTATACAAATTCTCCTCGCCACCCTTCCTGTGATCGTTGTAGGAGGGCTTGTGGAAGCGCTTTGCCCGTTACGCCTTAATCATCCTGTTTTTCTTGCTACTATAACGGTCATTTTTTCCCTCATCCTCTTTTTCTGCGATCGACGACCGACCGTTTCACAACATCATCCTTGGCGGGATGCGCTTCTTATTGGAGGGGCTCAGGTTTTTGCTTTGCTTCCTGGGGCGAGCCGCCTTGGTGTTTGTCTTTCCATCATGCGGTATTTGGGGTATGACCGCATTACATCGTTTCGTTTTTCTCTCTTGCTTTCCCTCCCCCCTGTCCTTGGTGCGCTGACCCTCAAAGGACTTAAGGTTTTGAAAACGCCTCTTCCCTGGTCTTGGTTAGTACTTCTCGGAGGCTGCTTGACAGCCTTTCTGTGTGGTAAATTGGTCCTGAAAGGAATGTTCGCTTGGCTAAAGCGTGGAGGAACGTGGACACCCTTCGTCTTGTATCGCCTCCTCCTGGCGGTCGCGATGATGATGCTATAGCACAATACACACTGGCGGGAGTGACGGGGCTCGAACCCGCGACCTCCGGCGTGACAGGCCGGCGCTCTAACCAGCTGAGCTACACCCCCGCTCGCTTGTTGAAGGTATTGATGCTAAGAAAAGCTGTCAACCGACTTAGGAGAGTTTAAAGAGAACAACGCAAGCCTTGTCTTTATTTTCAAGATTGAATTTGTTCTCGTTAACGCATTTTCCTGTTTGACCCTTGTCTTCTATCGCTTGAATCTCCCCAGAGGAGGGATCTCCGTTATCCCCCTTTTTGTTGAGAGCTTCAGCTTGCGCTGGCGTTAAAACTCCTTCCAACCCATCAAAAGACCGTGCCAATACAATCCATAAACCCGGGTGATCCAGAACTTTTGAAGATATAAAAAGAGAACCCCCCATTTTGCCCTGGACAAGGCCTTCATTTAAAGGAAGGGAGGCTCCCGTCTCATTTAAGCTTGCATAAAAAGCTTTTGAAGCTTCGAGGTCTTCAACAACACCATCTTTAGGTAAATTCCCGTTTCTGTCCTGAAACATCTGCACAGCCAACCGGATTTGATCTACTTGAGCGAGAACAGCATTCAAACGGGCCATCTCTAGTAGATGCCCACCTTTGACAACAGCGACCGTCATAATACCAACTACCGCCAAAGAGATCGCTGTTTCTAATAAGCCAAATCCAGCTTTTTCTTCTTTCTGTTTTTTACAGAAGCGCAGGCGTTTTGCAGAGAATCTTGTGCCGGAATCCTTTTCCACAGTTAGAGACCTAACAGGAGGAAAGGAAAGAGTCAAGATATCTTTTAGAAAAAGGCGCTTAAAAATAACACAGATGCATGGCTGTGCGGATCTCTTGGAGGGTGATTTGTGCAACCTTGCGCGCCTCCTGCGTTCCGGTATGTAAAATCTCCTTAAGATCAGCGTCTTTAAGGGGCGCACGACGCTCTCGTATCGGCGCCAAGAATGTTTGCAGTGTTGTATTGAGCCGCTCCTTTATAGCAGTATCTCCCAGGCCTCCACGCTGATAGTGCGCTTTAAGTGCCGCAACTTCCTCCTTATCCTGGTGAAAAGCCTCCAGGTATGTGAAGACGACATTCCCTTCTACAGTGCCTGGATCGCTTACTTTGAGATGATGTGGATCCGTGAACATGGAAAAGATTTTCTGTCGAATATCTTCCGGAGAATCCGCCAGGAAAATAGCGTTATTCAACGATTTGCTCGCCTTTTCCTTTCCATCGATTCCCACAAGGCGTCCGACTTTTCCCACCAAAGGCTCAGCCTCTTTGAGGACTTCTGTTTGATAAATTCTATTAAAACGTCGCACAATCTCGTTGGAAAGTTCGATCATGGGTAATTGGTCTTCACCGACAGGCACGATATCTGTTTTGAACGCTACAATGTCCGCAGTTTGGCTCACAGGATAGCAAAGGAACCCCATAGGCAAGGACGTTTCATATCCCTTTTGGGCAATTTCCGCCTTCACGGTTGGATTGCGCTCTAGCCGCGCCAAGGTCACGAAATTCAAAAAATACACCGTCATTTCTGTCAGTTCCGGCACTTGCGATTGCACAAAAATAGTGGCTTTGTGGGGATCAATGCCTACAGCTAAGTAATCACGTGTTACTTCCAAAATATTCTCAGCTACCCGCTCCGGATGCTCAAAGTTATCCGTGAGCGCTTGCACATCAGCCACCATGATATAAGGACGATGATCTTTCTGAAGTTGGATGCGATGCACTAAAGAACCTACGTAGTGCCCAAGGTGCAGCTTTCCAGAGGGGCGATCCGCTGTCAAAACAACTTTATTCATGCTCTTCTTTGTTGGAGGCCGGAACCGGAATCGAACCGGTCTCTAAGGATTTGCAGTCCTCTGCATAACCACTCTGCCATCCGGCCGTATCGATAAATCCTAGACCCCCTATCCGCTTGTGTTCTATAGTTCTTACCGGATAAGATCAAGGGGAGAGCCTGGAGGAAACGCGTCAATGAGAAAGATGGTGTCATTGTTTGTTGCGGGAACCCTGATAGGTCTTGCGCATGAAGTATTAGCGATCCCGGATGCAAAGAAATCTCCTCCAAAGACGGCGGAAACAAAAAAATCTTTGGACGCGACCTCCAAAAAGGCGATCAAGAAGCTTCGGGAAGTTTCTTTTGAACAGACATTAATTGAGGCTTACAAGCGAAGCCCTGAGTGGGCAGTGGCGATTGCCCATAAAAAAGTCGCGGATGAAGGTTTAGCGCAAGCATATAGCCGTCTTTATCCCTCCATAAATGGACAGATCTCTTTTTCTGGAAGTCGAGGGGATCAGAGAGTTCACCCTGCTGCTGGACCATCAGAAACGGAGCCTTCATCTGACGGGAGTAGTGTTTCTGTTGCCCTTAATCAGAACTTGTTTGATGGATTTGCCACGACGAATGGCATCCTGGCGGCGGAACATAGTATCTTAGCGGCTCGCTCAGAGTTGATAGATACAGAACAAAAATTTTTCCGCGGCGTTTTGATGGCTTATCTTGGTGTCTGGGAAGCACGTCAGCGTTTAGAGATCGCGAAAAAATTAGAAGAGAATTTGGCTTATGATCTTCGTGCTGCACAGAAGAAATTCGATGTTGGAACAGGAACACGTCCGGAGGTTGCCGCAGCTGAAGCACAACATGCAGATGCTTTATATCGTCGTACTGCAGCGCAAGCTGCTTTGGAAACGGCACTAGCACAGTTTGAAGCAGTTGCACGGATAAAGCCTCCAGAGGGTCAGATTGTCTTGCCCCCTTTCCCAAAAGAACTTCCCACTTCTGAAGAAGAACTTAAAAGATTAGCGCAGCGCTGGAGTCCCGCTCTTCAAACCGCACGAGAGAGAGCATTAGTAGCACGCTTTTCAGAGTCAAAAGAGAGAGGAGCTCTGCTTCCTCATGTCGATCTTAGTCTCTCTGCGGCAAAATCCATCGAAAAAAATATCGATAGGCTCGATCCAAGCAGGGCCGATACAAATCGGGATACGGATTCTACGATGTATAGAGCAAATGTAACTGTGAGTGTGCCTATCCTTGCGAATGAATCACAAAGGGGAACGACATATTCCGCTTCTCGTCGCGCGAATCAAGAAGCTTTGGCTGCGGAGCTGGCCTATCAAAAGGCCTCTCTGGATATCATGGCAGAGTGTATTCATATTTGGACTAGTTTTAGAGCAGCGCAGGCACAATTGCAGCAAAGCGAACTCTTTATAAGAAGCGCGGAAATAGCGGTAGAA
Source organism: Holosporales bacterium (assembly GCA_031258355.1). Classification (GTDB taxonomy): domain Bacteria; phylum Pseudomonadota; class Alphaproteobacteria; order UBA3830; family JAIRMZ01; genus JAIRMZ01. The sequence goes on along the minus strand of JAIRMZ010000039.1, from coordinate 2,179 downwards.
GGGGCACGTCAATCGGCACAGCAAGGACTCAAATCTCAAACAGACGTCCTGTTCTTTGAAGGGAAGCTTCTCGAGAGTCGTAACAGCGCTGTGGAGGCGCAGAAGAGCTTTATTCTTATGGCATACAGAATGTTGGAATTGGTAGGAAAATTAACGGCATCTGGATTACGGTTAGCTGTTCCACAATATTGCGTAGAACAAAACGAAGAATTTGCACGAGCACCGATACCTTTCGTCCTAGAGTAAGGGGAACGGCATGCACAGGCAGGAAGGAGAGGAAGAGGAAATTAAGGAAATCCTCTCCTCCATTCGCAAGATTATGGATACCGACGGAAAAGAAGTCACCGCTTCTTCAGAGGGGGTGCTAGAGCTTACGAATCTCGTGCAAGATGATGGAACGGTTGTTCCCGTGAGAGAAGCTTCTTCACGCACAGCAAGTATGCCTATGCGCAGGATGGGAGGGGCCTATTCCCTTTCCCCTGAGAAAAGGACAGCGCTGACCGGTATGCCCTCAGAGGAAAAGGTCGTGACCGTTGAGAAAGCCTCTTCGTACGAAAAGACGCCAGAGCCTGCACCTACGATGTTTCCGAAGAAACGTAAGGAGCCGGCATCAGAAGATCCAACAGCCACAGAGAATTTCTTATCGTTAATCGAAAAGAATGCCGAGAACCTACAGTGTCATGCGGAAAAGCCGCTGTGTACGCCCCCCCCCGCCCCCCCCTCCTCCTCTCCTGCGCAGGGTTCTGTCGGAGAAAAAGAAACCCCTCGCGGTTCTTCACGGGAGGAGGATAATGTCCAGCTTTCTCCCGGAGGACAGGGAGCTATTCTCGACTCCTTGGCACGTTTGCATCAAGCCACAACCCCTCATCACACTTCTGTGGAGGCCCCTTCCAGCAATTTGGAGGATGTTGTAAAAACGGCACTGAAGCCGCTTCTTGCCTCTTGGATTGAGCGGCATTTACCAAGAATCGTGGAGGTCGCGGTCGAAAAGGAGATTCATCGACTGACAGAGCGCTTAGTAACGCAGGAAACGTCTTCCCTGAGAAGGGATTAAAGGATTTATTGTATGCGTAGGAAACTCGCAAGTCTCTTTGCCTGTAAACGCAGCTGAACGACACAATTCGAAATAAATTTCTCTAAAAAGATAAACTTTTCGGAGGAGGCGATATCCTTCCTGAGGAGAAAGTTTCTTAAGAGTGGGAGTTGTAATTTCTAGATAAGAGGGATTTAAATAAATTATTGTTGCCGAGAAGTGTGTAGTTGAGAACCTTTTCTTTGGAAGAAAGCAATACCCTTCTCCTGAGGGGAGGGTTTCTTGAAAAGACTTATTTCGCTACAGGATTTTTCTGCACGAGAGGTCTTCAGAGAATTGGCGATCACACTGAAAAACGCCAAAACTTTCAGAAATTTGCAAAAAACACTATCAAAACTGGCTTTTTAAGGAGATTACTGATGGCTCTTTTGACTAGAGAGATGATCTTGGGGATTCATTATAAAGAAGGGTGAGCGGCAGCGAGAAGGAAAACGCCGGGCTTCCTAAGAAACCCAGCGCTTTTCTCACTCGGATCGGTGTTTACTCCGGAGTGGCTTCTGAATCAGGAAGAATCTGCACTTTCTCGATCTCTGCTTTACACCTTTGGACGATCATTTCTTTCAGGCGAGCATCTTTCTGATGAAGAATCAAGGATCCTATATGACTCTTTTTATTAAACGCATCTCCCCAAATTCCTGCCAACTGAGAATCGGGTTCAAAGGAGAGAGTTCCTATTTCTGCCCCTTGGAAAGCTCCTGACCTTATATCTGTTACACCCGGAGGAAGGATCAAGGATCCTCCTATACGACTACTTTTAAACGCACATTCCCCAATTATTCCCAATCGAGAGCCGGGTTCAAAGGAGAGAGTTTCTATTGTTGCACCTTGGAAAGTTCCCTTCATTATAGCCCATACACCTCGAGGAATGGTCAAGGATCCTCCTATACGACTACTTTTAAACGCGTAGTACCAAATTGTTTTCAATCGAGAACCGGGTTCAAAGGAGAGAGTTCCTATTTCTGCCTCGTGGAAAGCTCTATCCCTTATAGCAATTACACCTTGAGGAAGGGTCAAGGATTCTATACGACTACTTTCAAACGCACATTCCCCAATTATTTCCAATCGAGAACCGGGTTCAAAGGAGAG
>JAIRMZ010000011.1 GCA_031258355.1 Holosporales bacterium | reverse complement strand
ATAAACCATATTGCATAATAAATATTCCTATAAAAATACTGTTTAGAAACTGCTTTACACACCATATGTAAAGTATTCCTTCTGCCTTTATATGTATAAAAATTGTTGTTGTCAATAGTGATCGAAAGAAATATTATCTCACTGTTATATACTTTGTGTATAGTGATAAAAAAGAAACAGACAAAACTTTCAGAAATTTGCAAAAAACACTATCAAAACTGGCTTTTTAAAGAGATTCAGAAGATTACTGATGGCTCTTTTGACTAGAGAGATAAACTTGAAGATTCATTAAAAGGAGGGTGAGCGGCAGCGAGAAGGAAAACGCCAGGATCCTTAAAAATCCAAGAAAATGCTCGCGAAGCTAATCACCTCAAAAGAGCAAACCGATCCCTCCAAGGGGGAGGGGATGGGACAAACTCGCAAGCTAGGGTTTATTATTCATTATTGGAAACCTCCTCTCCTAAGGTCTCCACGCTCCTCGAGATATGGCCATTTCATCGTCATTGGAATTCACTTTCTGGAAAATGTTACCCGTCTCTGTAAAGTATCCGTTTATGGTAGAGAGCCATTCGACATCCTAGTCTTTGATGCGTCACTTTTTATCTTATATCTTAGACGCATCACCCCTATTGATGTACAAGAACTGTTAATCCCCCCCCCCTCATTCTTCTTCGCGTTTTTATTTATTTTTTGTTAGCTCAAAATCTCTGTCTCGCGGAAGAAAAAAGCGATTTCCTGGGCTGCGGTTGTGGCACTATCCGATCCATGAACCGTATTTTGATCGATAGAAAGGCCGAACTCTGCACGAATTGTTCCAGGAGCGGCCTGCTTAGGATCGGTGGCACCCATCACCTCTCTGTTTTTAGCGATGGCGTTCGCTCCTTCCAGAACCTGGACAACCACCGGTGCCGAACTCATAAATGCGCATAAATCATTGAAAAAAGCCTTCCCTTTGTGAATCGCATAGAATTGTTCTGCCTCGGATCGGGCTAGATGCACACGGCGCTGCGCGACGATACGCAACCCTGCTGCTTCAAATTTCGTATTGATCTTCCCTGTGATGTTCCGCGCTGTTGCATCGGGCTTAAGGATCGAAAGTGTACGTTCATTGGCCATAAATTCCTCCTATATTCTCTTGGTCCACTCTCCTGCCGCAGACTGCCTCCAGTATAGAGGAGGGACCGGTCTCTCAGCTAGGGTCTTACATACTCCTTCAGCCTCTTCGCAAGGAAAGATTGTAAAAACACGCGAGAACATCTCTGTAAAAGGGGCAATCTCTTGAGTATCGAGCAAAATAAGCAAGGTCGCCGCGTTAGGATTTTCTCTTTTGTCGGTGAGCCATATCGGCTGTAGAGCGGCATCTTCCGCGGGCGTTACAGCATGAGGCAGGAAAGAGCCTGGATGATAGGTCCAGAGATAGGTATCAAGCATTTCTAAGCGCTCGATGATAGGGCTATAAACAACTGCGCGGACTCCTGAGGAAAAGGCTTTTTCGAGGAGTTTTGCGAGCGTCCGATCAAGCTGGCCAGAAGCCGTTTCGTAGATAATCTCTTCCACTCTTCAGCATTCCCCATGCTGCTGGATGAAAGTATCTAGCAGACGGACCCCAAACCCTGTTGCGCCTTTCTCCATAAGGGGGGTTGTTTTTCTCGTCCAAGAGGTTCCGGCAATGTCTAGATGTGCCCAAGAAACAGGCTCTTTCAGGAAACGCTTCAGGAATTGAGCAGCCGTAATGCTTCCACCTTCTCCAGAAGTGCCAAGATTTTTGACATCTGCGACATCCGTATCGATATCTTTATCAAAATTCTTTGTCATCGGGAGGCGCCAGAGCTTCTCTCCTGTTGCTATTCCACAAGAAAGGAGGTGATCTGCCAATGTGTCGTCATTGGCAAAGAGGCCAGCGAACTCCGATCCTAGTGCGACAGAAATCGCTCCGGTCAATGTTGCGAGGTCTATAAGAATCCTAGGATTAAAGCGGTCACAGGTGTACCAAAGGATATCTGCCAGAACAAGCCGACCTTCTGCATCTGTATTTAACACATGAACGGTTTTCCCAGATAAAGTCTTGACAATATCTCCTGGGCGTTGCGCCGAGCCAGAAGGCATATTTTCCGCGAGACCAAGGATTCCCACGGTATGAACAGGCGCTTTGCGCAAAGCAAGCGTTTTCATGAACCCAAAAACGACAGCCGCTCCGGCCATATCGTGGATCATCTCCTCCATCCCCTTCTGTGGCTTAAGATCGATGCCTCCGCTATCAAAAGTCAGCCCTTTTCCTGCAAAAGCGATAGGGGCCCCTTGTGCCCCTGGGCCTTTCCATTCCAGCACAACGACCCGAGGCTCTCGTGTGCTGCCTTGCGCCACTCCTAAAAGGGCGCCCATCCCGATTTTCTTCAATTGTGCCCCATCAAGGATCTCTACCCGCACGCCAAGAGGGGCCAACTCTTCTTGCGCGCGCAAGGCAAAGGATTCCGGATACAGGATGTTCGCAGGTTCGGAGACCAAATCTTGTGCGGCAAACACACCTTGTGCACGTTGCAAGAGAGGGGCGAAAGCTCGCTCGGCGGCAACAACATCCTCTACGGCAAATGTTAGAGAAGTGATCCTTAGAGGAGACTCCTCTGGCTTAGTGGTACGGTACTTGGTGAAACGCCAAGAGCGCAGCAGTGCTCCTTCGGCAAAGGCAAGGGCTGGTTGTGCGATAGAAGGCAATGGATCGAGGAAGACAACCGCCTCCTTCGCGCGTACTTGTGCAAAGAATTGCCGTCCTGCTTCTTCTAAGGTCCGCGTGATGCAGGCGTCCTCCTGTCCTAACCCCACCACGATCACCTGATCGATATCAGGAGCAGGCGCCAGAATTGTGCATATTTCGCGCGCTTTTCCGGAAAAAGCTTGAACACCCAATGCTCGAGTTAAGGCTCCGTGAAGATGGGTATCCACTTTCCTTGCGGAAACCGATAGCACTCTCCCCTCGAAAGCACTCACAACAAGAGTTCCAGAAAAATGAGAAGGAAATGATTGAAATACGATAGAAATCACAAAAATTCTCCTAACAATGTTAGGAAAAGCCTAGAGATTATCAGGACCCTCGGCAAGAGGAGTGGACCAGGGGGCTAGAAAAAAGAGAAGAAATATGTTATCCAAAAAAGGTACGGTGCGATTTTAGATATGTGAGGAAGTCAATGAAAGAGACTGCCCTTCAAGAAGGGAATTTTGTTGTTTATCCTGCACATGGCGTAGGGCGCGTGGTCGGTTTTGAAAAGCAGATCATCTCCGATATAGAGCTCCGAGTAGTGGTCATTTCTTTCGAGAAAGAGCGGCTGACCTTGCGTCTCCCTCTTCACCGCATTGCTTCTTCAGGATTGCGCTCCCTCTCTTCGCGAGAACAGATGAAGGAAGCGATGAAGACGCTAAAATTGCCGTCACGAACGCGACGAGCGATGTGGAGTCGGCGAGCACAGGAGTATGAGGCAAAAATTAACTCTGGAGATCCTCTTTCTATCGCACAAGTGGTACGGGACTTGCACCGTTCTTCAACACAAGCAGAACAGTCTTACAGTGAGCGGCAGATCTATCAAGTCGCCTTGGATCGATTGATCAAGGAATATGCGGCCGTGGAGGATATCGACGAGCAACGCGCTTTGGAGCGCGTCGAAGAAGCGATTAGCGCTGCCTAGTAAAAAAGACTATTGGCGCCCCATCGTCAAAAAAGGGAAGACAGCTTCTTCCCGGCAATGGTTACAGCGCCAATCCCGGGATCCTTTTGTGAAAAAAGCGCGTGCGGAAGGATATCGCTGTCGTGCGGCTTATAAGCTCCTTGCGCTTGAGCAGCGTTATGGGTTCCTGAAAGGAGCGCGTGTTATCATCGATTTGGGAGCCGCTCCAGGAGGATGGAGCCAGGTCCTCGCGCAGAACAGATCCTCTCCCCTTGGAGAAAACCTTCTGCTCATCGCTGTTGATAGTCGTCCCCTCTCACCGATTGAAGGAATTACTTTTGTGCAAGGCATGTTCGAAGATGAGGGCACGCAACGCTATCTTGCCTCGCTTCTGCAAGGGCGTGCCGTAGATGTTGTCTTGTCTGATATGGCACCGAACACCATAGGGCGCCGGCAGATAGACCATCTCCAGAGTCTTGCTCTTGCGGAGGAGGCTTACGCTTTTGCGCGGCAATATTTGGTATCGGGAGGTCACTTTGTGACGAAAATCTTCCAGGGTGGAGCAGAAAAATCCCTTTTTGAGGACTTGAGACAGAACTTTCAGAACGTTTCTTTTGCGAAACCGCAAGCGAGTCGCACAGAGTCTTGCGAGCGCTACCTTGTTGCTATGACCTTTCGCAAGGCTCTTCCTCTTTAAAGGGCTAGAAAGAGAAGAAAGATCCTGGAAACCTTTACGGAGTGGGGTGCACTTTTCCTTGCGCCAACATCATTACTCGATCTCCTAATTGGTCCCTGTGACGTGGATCATGCGTAATCATCAAACAGGTTTTCTTCTGCGCACGAATGGTGTCATGGACGATTCTAAGGATCTTTTCAGAGGTTTTGGCATCTAGAGAGGCAGTAATCTCATCGAGGAGCCATATTTTTGCTTCTGCTAAAAGAGATAGCGCAATGCTTAACGCCTGCCGTTGTCCCCCAGAAAGATCACCTGGATAATCCTCTAAGCGGTTTTCTAAGTTCATATCCAATAAGCGCAACTTTTCCCTATAGGATGCGCTCTGTTTTCGAGAAGAATTGTAAAGAAAGGAGCGTTTTTGTCCTCTTCGTGCCGCAAGTAGAATATTCTCTCGAATGGTCATATGTGGAAGCGTTCCCCTTCTGGGATCTTGGAAAACGTAGGAAATCATCGAAGCACGCTTATGAGAAGGCCAAGACGTCACATCCTCTCCCTGGATCTTGATTCTTCCCTTTTTGGGAAAAATCTTCCCCAGAATAGTGTTAAAGAGTGTGGTTTTTCCCGCACCATTGTCGCCTATCACGAGGACACACTCACTCTCAGAGACCGTGAGGTTCAAGTCCTTCAGGACATTCCCCACCTGGATTTTTTCAAGAGTCAGCATTTGGCGTATGAGGAGGACTTCTTTCGAATCATAGAAAAAATCATCAAGAGGCCTGTCATAAGATTGAGGTCCTGTGTTCTTAAACCAAGGCTGTCGCTGTGAAGCGCAAAAGCCATGATGACTCTGTAGGCGATGGATCCTCCGATACAAAAGATAAGAGCGGGAAGAACGGGCAGGCGAAAGGCTTGTGCCGCCATTTTGCGGGAGAGTCCTCTTCGTAAGAGATTTTCTCCCATCATTACAGAAGCCAGCCCTATCACGAGGTTTCCAACACCTTGAGAGATATCACAAAACCCTTGATATTGGGTGAAAAGCGCTCCGCAAAACCCGATAAGGGCATTACTCAGGATAAGCCCTCCTAAGATCATCGCGCGAACAGGAACGCCACAAGCGGAGGCGAAGGAAGGGTTTTGTCCTGTGGCGCGCATCCCAAGACCAAGATCTGTCCGCAAAAAGTAAGCCAGCAGAAGGGCTAGGCCGAAGACAGTCATGAAAACTTTGGGGAGTGGTGTTCCTACGCTAAAGAAAGTGACATCGTTAATGAGTGCAATGTTGGGGCTGGCTCCCATCAAGCGCAAATTGACGGAATACAGCATAAAGGCAACAACGATTCCCGCGAGAAAATCTTCAATTTTAAACCACAAGTGCAGTGCTCCTGTGCAAAGACCTGCAAGACCTCCGGCAATCAAGGAAGCTAGCAAAGCGATGCCAGGGGAACTTCCTGACTTGATCAGAACAGAAGAGGCTACTGCGCCGAGGATGAAGCTTCCATCGCAGGTCATATCCGGGAAA
>JAIRMZ010000059.1 GCA_031258355.1 Holosporales bacterium | reverse complement strand
CCCATGTCCCTAGACTTCACCCCCCCCTTCTGCTTCTTGGTTAATGAGAGGAGGCTTTGACCGAGAAAAGGTCAATACAGGGGCAAGTTCGCCTTCTCATTGGGGGAGCGCTGGGCGTTCCAGGGCTTCTCGTTACCTTAACCTTTTGGGCCGATCCCTCTCCAGATCTTCCATGGTCAGCAGTCGTTGAGATGAGGAAGGGACAAGCATAAGATGATGAGCGTACATCAGGTTATCGAATTCTCGAGAGTTTTTAGTTAAAGATCGGATGGAACTAAGAAAGGGCGTTTCCTAGAATAACGTGATTGAAAAATGTGAAACCCTGCGCATAGATTGGGTCAAAAGATAGGCCGCTTTTATCAAGAGGGAGGAGCATGCAACGTTCTTGGTTAGAGGACCAGCGATTTTACTTACAGTGTTTTGTCCTTGTTCTAAAGGGTATTTCTCAAGATAACGTGATCGAAAAATACGCAACCTTGTGTATAGATTGGATAAAGAAACAGGCAGTGTTTATTAAAAGAGAGAAGGTATGCGGGTTTCTTTACTAAAAGACCAACAGTTTTACCTGCGCTGCTTTGTCTTTGTTCTTGTCGGTGCTTGGTGCGCCTCCTTTATCGGGGCCGTTATTGATCCCGCAGGAAAATACACAACCGTCTTCTGCGAAGGAGGAGGATGTAAGCTTTATTGCTATGATTTTCTGGGCACAGTGTTTCAAGGTGTTTCGCTGGATCCTTACAATCCGCACTATTCTGGGATGACATGCCCCTATTTGCCATTGACTTTCCTCATAACATGGCCCTTTGCAAGGCTCATAACGGCTACCGGGACATTATCAGAGAGAGGGATGAACACAACGGCCATAGCGGGTTGCTTCCTGTGGATTGCTTGCTTCTCCGCTTGTTTTTTCTATGCTCTCAATCGCTTGCGAAAGAAATATCACCTTCCGCGATATGTCCTTTTAGGCTTCTTGTTCAATCTCGTGTATATCAGAGACTGTCTTTGTTCGGCGAATACCGTTTTCTTGGGGGCGGCTTGTATTCTTCTTTTTGTTTGCTGCTACGATTCTGAAGATAAAAGAGAGCGATTTTGGGCGGCTTTAGCATTAGCTTGTGCGGCGGCTCTTAAAATTCATCCGGTGTTGTTTGGACTGTTATATCTTCCGCAGAAGCGTTACAAGGAAGCTTTTCTTAGCACAGTCTTTACTTTGATCTTGGCCATTGGGCCATTTTTCTTTCTGAAAAGTGATTTTTCCGATAGCGTCTCCGGCCTTTTACGCATTGTGGAAAAAGAAGGGCTTCCTGGAGGCTGTTGGGGGTTGTTTACGACGTATTCTGTAGTACGTCCTTTTGAGAGGATTTTCTTTCACAGTATCGGTCTTTTCGGAGATGCCTTTTATAAGGTGGATCTTTTCCTATGTGGGCTGGCAGCGGTTTGTGCATTGCTTCAGACGGATTTCTGGAAAAGGCTGACGCTGGTGTCGATTCTCATCTTATTTGCGCCGAAGGTGAGTTGGTATTCCTGCTACCTTTATATGTTTCCATCGATAATGCTGTTTTTTGCGACGTTACCAACACGACGAGGGATTACGAATATCGCAATCTTGACGCTTTTTGTTTCTGGGATGCTGCCGTTCCCGGTAGCTTACGCAGATGAGAACCGTGTTCTTCCTTTATCGGCGCTAAACATGCTTCTCCTTCTAGGATATCTCTTAATCTCGACAGCGCGAGATGTTTTGAGAGGAAAAAGGAAAGAGTGTTCATCTTGTCAAGAAATGCCGTCCAGTCTCGATTTAGAAGGATATAGGGGCCGTTCTTGAAAAAAGAGAAAAGTCTGCGGATCTTCCCGCAACCTTCCGGGTGTGTTTTCTTCAGAGGAGGGTGGGGGAAGGAGAGAGCGTTCGGTGATGTCTTATTATATCCTCACTGGAGGCTACTCTCCCTTTGCTAGAAGATTTTGTTCCTCAGAAAGAAACCTTGCTCCGATGATCAACAAAAAGAAAAATGGCCCCTCCGTCTGTCCTGGATCTTCCCGCAACCTTCCGGACGTGTTTTCTTCAGAGGAGGGGAGGGGAAGGAGGGAGCGTTCGGTGATGTCTTGTTATGCTCCTCGCTGGAAGCTACTCTCCCTTTGCTAGAAGATTTTGTTCCTCAGAAAGGAATTTTGCTCCGATGACCAACGAAAAGAAGAAGAGCCTCTCCGTTTGTCCTGGGTCTTTTCGTGATCCTTCCGGACGTGTTTTCTTCGGAGACGGAAAGATATGGCGTTCAATCATGCCTTGCTATGCCCCCCATTGGGAGGTGGTTGCTCCTTTTCTGGAGGCTCTTGCTTCTCGAGAAGATGTTCCCTCCTTCTGTGAAAGGAAACCTCTTGAAGGATCGTGGAAGACGTTAGAAGTCATGCGTCTTCCCTTTCTATCCTACCCTTATGAATGGAGCTTTGGGCAACTTAAAGACGCCGCTCTTTTAACATTGCGTCTCCAAAAGGAGGCGCTGTCGCGAGACCTCACCCTAAAGGACGCTTCTGCTTATAACATTCAATTCGTTGGGGTGCGCCCCCTCTTCATCGACCTCTTGTCGTTTGAAAAACGAACATCCGACCAGCCGTGGTCTGCTTACCGGCAATTTTGTATGCATTTTCTGGCGCCTCTTGCCTTGATGGCGCGCACCGACCTTCGCAGTTCTTTTTTGACAAAATGTTGGGTAGAAGGCCTTCCCTTGGACCTTACCGCACGGCTTCTCTCCTGGAAAACCTATTTCTCCTTTCCCCTTCTCTGGCACATCCATCTTCATGCGCGGATGTTGGCTAAATGCGGTGATGGACGCTCTGTTGCTCAAAAAGCGCGCGCCGCTCATGTCAGTAAAGAAGCTTTGGAACGTCTCACGGAGAATTTAATGACAGCTGTCTCTTCTCTGACATGCCCGCAAATCCCAACCTCTTGGGGCGATTATTACCAAGATACAAATTACAGTGACGCCGCAACACAGGAAAAAATGCGCCATGTTTCTTCTGTTGCCGAAAAACTAAAAGGAAATTGTGCTGTCGACTTAGGCGCGAACACTGGTCGATATAGTCGATTATTGTCTCCACATTTCTCTTTTGTGCTCGCTCCAGATGGGGATGCGTTAGCGGTAGAACACCATTACCGCGATCTCAAGAAAGCGACAGAAAAGAATATTTTTCCCTTAGTTCTCGACCTAGCCAATCCTTCGCCTTCCTTGGGGTGGGCCTGCTGCGAACGCCTTTCCTTTAAGGAACGATGCACAGCGGATTTGTTGTTGGCCCTTGCCCTCATCCATCACTTAGTCATCACCGCTGGGATACCTTTCGAGGAGATAGCCGCTCATTTTGTCGAACTCCTCACACCTCAAGGCCATGTTCTTGTAGAATTTATTCCTAAAGAAGACAGCCAGATCCAGCGGATGCTCGCCGCTCGTGAGGATATCTTTACGGATTATACACAGGCGCATTTCGAAGACGTCTTCTCGCGTTTCTTCTCTTTAGAAGAGAAATTCCTCATCCAGGACTCCGATCGCACCTTGTACCTATGGAAGAGACGTGCTTGATGGATCCTTTCAAGGGTAAGGGGTCTCCCTCTTTCTCGCAGAACAATGAAGAATAAGGGCTATGAGGCCAAGAATAAGCATAAGGGGGACCGTGCCACAGTAAGAAAAGGGTGGTGGCTTTTGGGTACAAGGGGGAAGAACGCTATCTTTAATCCCCATTGTAAAGAGCGGGAGGGTAACTATTTCCTCTCCTAACGCAGAGAAAATACCTGTTTTTCCCGTGTTGGTGACATGGACCAAGGGGACCCCTGCCTCAATAGCGCGGAAACGCCCAATCTGGGCATGCTGATGTGGCTCTGGAGAGTCACCAAACCACGCATCGTTGGAGACATTCAGCAGCCAAGTACCACGATGTTGCGCAAAAGGAAAATCGTGAGGGAACACGATCTCATAGCAAATAGAAGGAATAAGAGCGGGTCCTTTCGGAAGGTTCCAATACGGCTCTTCTGTTCCTGGCGAGGAATCCTTGAGTCCCAGCCCTTGGGCTACGCATCGGATAGGTAAGAAATTCCCGAAAGGAATATACTCTCCGAAAGGCAAAAGGTGTTGCTTGTCGTATAGCGCACAGATATGCCCCGTTGCCTCAATCGCTAGCAGGCTGTTCCGTTCCTCTTCTTTTTCGCGCCGTATAGCGCCGGTAATAAGAATCTGGCCAGGTTCGAGAAAACGTCCTAAAAATTCCGCTAATCCAGAGGCTTCGGTAAAAAGGAAGGGTAGTGCCGCTTCCGGCCAAATCACGATTAGCGGCACTTTTCCCGCCGAGGAACGACTAAGACGCAGATACGTCTTGAGGTGCTGCTCCCTAAGTGCCGGATGCCACTTGATTTCTTGCGGAATGTTCCCCTGCACAAGACGCATAAAAAGGGGGGATGCTTCTTGTCGGTAAGTTACTGTGCTCAAACGCCAGGAGCCTCCTCCATAAGCGATGCTGAACAAAAGACCTGCAGCTAGTATGGGGCGCCCTCCTCCGGCAACACGCCGATGCCAAGCCTCTCCCAGAAGAGCTCCTAACAAAACGGTTAAAAAGCTTAAGCTATAAATACCGCCATAGGCGGCCACCTGGAGAATAGAGAAAGGCCTGTTCCAAGTATATCCCGCTAAAGTCCATGGGAACCCTGTCAGAAAGTGCCCCAACCCCCATTCGGCTAATGTCCATTGCGTTGCGAACAGGAGAGGGCCCTTTCCCCAAGAAGGGAAAAATCGCTGAAGAGACGTTGTAATTCCTGCATAAAATCCAATGTATCCTGGCAAGAGAAGCAGGGCTACCGGAATCAAGGCGGCAAATCGAGGCCAGTGAATTGTTAGTGGCTCATATACCCAATAGAGGCAGGCGAAGGCTTGCCCAAACCCAAAGCACCATCCTTGCCTGAAGCGGTGAGCTGACGTGAAAAGACTTTTGTAGAGCCACGCGAAGGAAATGAGGGAAAGGGGAGTGATATGATAAGGGGCGAATCCTAACCCAGAAACCCCGCCCCAGAACAGTGCTGTCAGAGAAGGGGGACACTTCACGAAGCAGATAATACTTTGATCCCTAAGCGCACAACGTGCCGCGGATCTGCCTCCAACACTTCAAATTGCAAGCCCGCAGGATGCGTTAACAACTCTCCCTTCTGAGGAATACGTCCTGCTAAAATGGTGGCCAGTCCCCCAATCGTGTCAACTTCTGGAGGGTCCGTATCCTCACTTTCTAGAGGGACGAGAAGCGGAACACCGAGCGTTTTTTCGCACTCTTCAATGGGTAAGCGCGCATCAGCCATATAAAGGCCATCTGATCGACGAACAAGGGGAGGAATACAACCTTCCTCATAAATATCTCCAACAAGTTCGCACATGACGTCCCGAAGGGTAATTAATCCATCGACTCCCCCGAACTCGTCGACGACCATCACCATAGGGCTTCCAGATGTTCGCAACTGAACGAGGAGCTCAAGGAGGCCCATATTGGGCGCAATAAAAGAAATAGGATGCAGAATCGTCCGCAAGTGAAAGGTTTTTGCGTTTCCTAAAAAGGGGAGCAGGTCCTTAGCGCGGATAAGTCCGATCACCTCGTCCAGTACCTCATGGTACACGGGAAAGACCGTACGTTTTGCTATAGAGACTGTCCGAACCGTCTCTTCAAAGGAAGCGGCTTCCGACAAACTGACGATCTCCGCACGCGGTGTCATGACATCCGCAGCCGTCAACTTTCTAAAGTTCAACACGTTCAAGAATAATTGCTTTTCCAGAGGATTGAGCGAGGCAGATGTCGGCTCTTCCGCCTCAATGAGTTCCTCCAAGACGTCCCGCGTGTCTTCCGCGTCCTTGGAGATTTTAAAGAATCGTGCCAGCGTGCGCGCCCTATTCAGCATGTTATTTTCCTTCAAAGGCCTCATAAGGATCGGGAATACGAAAAGTATTCAAAATGCGCCGTTCGTAACCCTCCATTACCTCCGCTTCTTCCGAAGTTTTGTGCGTCAATCCAAGGAGATGCAAAGTTCCATGTACAATCAAGTGCTTACTGTGATGAGAGAAAGGTTTCTGCTGCTCTTTAGCTTCTCGGTGGATTGTTTCGTAAGCGAAAACAACCGTTCCGAGAAGGGGAGGGGAGTTCTCCTCCTGCGAAGCCAAAGGAAAAGAAAGAACATTCGTTGGGGTATCCTTCCCACGGTACTGGGCATTCAGAGACCGAACATGGGTATCATGAGAGAAAACATACTCGAGGATGGCCTCTCGTGGAAAAACCAGCTCCTCTTGCATACGCACGACCAACGCTTTGAGAAAAGAACAAAAATTCTCTTTTTCTTCCTCCCACAAGGTATCAAAGGAAATATCCACTCGGCAAGCCTCTGAAGCTTGCAGGGATAATCGATCGGGAGGATCCCCATCCTCTTCCGCTGAAGTTTCTCCTGCCAAAGACTCGAACTGCATAAAAAAGGAATTCTAAAGGAGATTTTGCAAAAAATCAAGAAAGGAGCATTGCATCATGGCGCTCCAATAATATTCTCTCCGCCAGCAAGAATTCTGTAAAAAGTGTTTTGATACACTTGGTTTTGTCTATCGATTTGGAAGAGGGGAGGGGGTCCGAAGTGTACTAACCTTTAACGCCACACGGTCTGGCAATTCCAAAAGGCTAACATCAGGTTTTGAAAGAAAAGGAAAACAAAACCGACCCATGTTGGTAGAATAGCTCCATTAAACGATCTATATTTGACGTTTCCAGATAATCCTCGTAGAATGCTAATATCTATTTTTGGCTCTTTGTGAGAAGAGCGTGTTGAGGAGCCTCTGGCAGGACGTGGTTTTTGCAAAAACTTACAACCTCCAATCGTGTTCTCGACTGCTCGTTAGCGAGTATCCTACGGATAACGATTCCTCTTATTTTGACTTTTCTCTCCAATTCGTTGCTTTACAGCATCGATCGTTGGATGCTGGCTGGGTACAATCTCGATGCCATGAATGCCGTTGTGCTTTCGGGAACGTTGGTCTGCGCGTTTACACTCATTCCTGTCGGGATTGCCGGCGTCGCTGAGATCTACGTCGGCCAATACAACGGTGCGCAAGAGTACCACAAGCTAGCCGCTCCTGTCTGGCAGATGCTGTATTTTTCTGGATATTCCATCCTGTTCTTCCTTCCCGCCGCTTATTTCTCAGAGTTTTTGAACCTCCTTCCTGCGTATTATTTCCAAGAAGGCGTCGATTACCAACGATTCCTCTTATATTTTGGCTTTCTTCCCAGTGTGATCGTTTCTCTATCTTCTTTTTTTATCGGGCAGGGGCGCGCAAATATTGTGACAGTTGTTGTCTTGATGGGCTTTTTGGTGAACGTTGTGTTGGACTACCTCCTCATCTATGGCTACAAAGACTCCCTGCCATCTATGGGCGTTCGTGGTGCGGCAATCGCCACTATTCTTGCGGAAATAGCTCAAGTCGGAGTCCTGGCTCTTGTCTTTTTTAACAA
The DNA here is from genome assembly GCA_031258355.1 of Holosporales bacterium. Lineage (GTDB taxonomy): Bacteria > Pseudomonadota > Alphaproteobacteria > UBA3830 > JAIRMZ01 > JAIRMZ01. The sequence goes on along the minus strand of JAIRMZ010000059.1, from coordinate 5,538 downwards.
AGAGAACCGCACTTTTTATAAGACATTTAAAAATCGCCAATACGATAAATCACTCTTTCTGGGATGCATTAAGATTGGAATCCCTTTATCTGCAAGCAACCTTGCTGTCATGTTTTCCTGGTACTTGGTGCAATGCCTTGTTAGCCATGTCTCTAAAGAAATGGCAACAATTTACGGCATCGGCCTCACGATCTATATGCTATTTGCTTTTGTGGGAGAGGGATTAAATAAGGCCATGGCGACCTTGTCTGCCAACATGATCGGTCAAAAAGATCTTCCCTCCATCCAGAAAACATTCCGAATGTTTATTGCTTTTTCTTTCATTTTAGGGGGGCTTATCGCCATTCCTTTACTAGGTTATCCAGAAAAAATCTTGGCCTTTTTCGACTTGTTGAAAAACACGGAGGTGGGGGAGCAGGAGATTCGAATGACCTTTAGCCTTTTGACAATAGGAATTATTTTGGAGGCGCTTACTTTTTCTTTGTGGGGTATTCTCGTTTCTGGAGGGGATGCGCGCTACCCTACTATTGTTTACCAAACTTGCCTCTGGAGCTGTCTTGTTTTGCCTACAGCCTTATTGTATATTATTGGGCAATTAAATTCCGTCACTATTGTTTATGAGATGAACATCGTTTGTCTTTTTTTGTCCTTCTTTTTTCTTTATCGGCGATACAAGAGTCTTGTCTGGTTTCATAAGATTATATAGTCATGCGGTCAGTTGCATTGGGGAAGGGGAGAGTAGGGGAGGGGACTGCTCCTTCCTTAAACTCTTGAAGAAATTATTTCCCCCTTTTCAGTTGTGGGAGATAATCTTTTCTCTTTGAATTAAGAAATTGTTATGGCTTTTCTCTGAAGATCTGTCAGTTTTTTACGTCAAGTTTTCATAATTTAAAGAGCATAGAGCAGGAGGATAACTTGCCGTTAAGCAGGACTATAGGGGATTTTTTCGTAATCTAGAAACAGCCGCGCCATAAAGGGTAGGAGGGTAGGGGAGAGAGCCCCTTACTACAAAGACTTGGAACTGCCCTCCTTTATTATCAAAGGGTAGGGGTCCTTCTCGATTTTCGAGGGGGGATTATTCCTCCTTGCGTCAAGGCGAATGAGCCTTTTATTTTCTTCAGCCCGTAGGAAGTTCCCCTTCAGACGACTTTACTTGCACCGTTTCCTCGTGCCAAAGCTTTGTAAGCTAAATAAACAACACAGAGAAAGAGGAACTCTTTGTTTTTGGCGAAGGAATCGTTGCGGCCTTGTCTAAATATTTTTACCATTTTTCCTCTACAAGCGGTCTGCCCAAATCCAAGAGATATCTTTTCCAGATTCTGCCGTTTCCCCGCGACGAATCTCTGCGCCAATACGCGGCAAAGAGTAGAGAAATCGAGGAGCTCCTTTGTCTTTGACGAAGCAATCGTTGCCGTTCTATCTGATACCTTTGTCATTTCTATTACACCAAATCCACCCAGACCCAAGGGAAGACATCTTTCTAGGGCACCCAAAAATTCATGTACAGGTCATAGAGAAAAACCCACAACCTAACAAAAAGAGAACATTTCTTGCATTTAACATAATTTAGATTCTAAAACAACAAATATAAGAGGAGCAGACATCGTCTTTGAAAGACCTATGCCGCTATACCCCAACCGCGATTGCCAAATAAAAACAGAAAAACCCTCGTTCTTTTTTCTTGAATACTTGAATAGTGGCATTTCTCTTTCTTTATGAAGAAGTCTCTGTCCGCTGAGAAAAATACTCCACCCTATACGATCTATAGATTTATTAGTTTTCTCAAAAACCTTTACAAAACAGAGCATGCACCCCTCTCCTCTCTGCAAAAACAATATGAGAGACTCATGAACCCTATTCATTGGCAGAATTCCGGGAACTCCCCTCCCCTACTCCTCAAGGAGGAACTAATCTCCCACTTAACGTATCGAAAACGCTTCCCTACTCCCCAGAAACGAGCCCTATCAGCATTACACCTTCTCTTTCTCCTGTGAAGTTATGGTCAATAAAATTACACAATCTCCGCGAGCCCCCTCCCCTACTCCCTCCAAGACAGCCTCAAATATCCGTTCAAAGAAGGTTTTCGACCGGCTACTATCAAAGATGTGTATTTCATCTAGGGTTGTTCTTTTTGTTGTAAGCTTTTAAAGGCGGAGACATTTCCAAGACTCCGTGAAACGGCTGAAAATATTTCTAAGAGAAAAAGATTAAAAACCGGAGCGAAAGGTTCTGTATTTTTTCGAAAAGCGAAACAGCCCCTTTACCCCATTTTCCCGTGGCAATGTTTATATTTCCGTCCGCTTCCGCAAGGGCAAGGGGTATTGCGAGAGGGAGGGACATCGAAGATCTGGCCCTCTTCTGCAGGCAACACTTCGATTCCTTCTCCCTCTTCAGAGGCATGTGGCAAGAGCGTTTCTTCCAAATCCTCTGCCGTTGTTTCTTGAGCAATTTCGAACCGGCACAAAATATGTACCGCTTCCTCCCGCAACAAGCTAATCATGTTTTCAAATAAGGAAAATGCTTCTTTTTTATACTCATTAAGAGGATCTTGTTGGGCATAAGCGCGCAAATTAATTCCCCTCCGCAGGCGATCGAGAATCAGCAGGTGATCTTTCCAATGCTGATCCATAAGGCGCAACAGGACCGTGCGTTCCATATGCCGCATTACAGCTCCTCCGTAACGGGCCTCTTTCTCTTGCATCATCTCTTGGAGAGCGCTCAATATGCGCTCCTGAAGCAGGATTTCCGAGAGGCCTTCCTCTTGAACCCAAGCCTCTAGAGGAAGATCTAACGCAAAAAAGTGCTGGCAATCGGTGTGCAATTTAGCCGCATCCCACTCACCCGGACGCTCTGAGTCGGGTCCTAAGAGGGCTTCCTGCACCATACGCGCAACAGCCTCCTCCCGCATGTCGGCAACCTCCTCCCGCAAGTCAATCTCGGGATTCATCAGCTCGTGCCGCTGTGTGTAAATGACCTTACGTTGGTCGTTCATCACATCGTCATAGCGCAATACATGCTTCCTGCTATCGTAGTTGCGTGCTTCTACACGCCCTTGAGCCTTTTCAATAGCCTTATTGACCCAAGGATGAACGATAGCCTCGCCCTCTTGCAGCCCTAACTTCTGCAGCATCTTATCCAAGCGATCGGACCCAAAAATGCGCATCAAGTCATCTTCTAAGGAGAGGAAGAACTTTGAGGCACCAGCATCACCTTGACGACCAGACCTCCCCCTCAACTGATTGTCGATACGCCGGCTTTCGTGACGCTCCGTCCCCACAACATATAAACCTCCTGCCGCACGTACTTTCTCTTCATCTTCAGCCAGCCGTGCACGTACTTCCGCTTCCTTCTGAGCTCGAAGATCGGGGTCTTCCACATCGGTTAGTGCCTTTTCCAGGCGCATCTCCAGATTGCCTCCTAACTTAATATCCGTCCCGCGTCCAGCCATGTTCGTCGCGATGGTGACCGCTCCAGGACTTCCAGCCTCCGCGATAATCTGTGCCTCCAGGTCATGATAACGTGCGTTGAGAACTTGGTGAGGAACCTTCTCTTTTTTTAAGTACCCGGAAAGTTGCTCGGACTTCTCAATACTAACAGTGCCGACAAGCACCGGTTGCTGACGTGCCTGACATTCTCTGATCAGTGCCACGATTGCCCGATTCTTTTCCGCTGCTGTGCGATATACCTCATCATCATGGTCCTGCCGACGAACAGGGACATGCGTTGGAATAACAACGGTATCCAGCTTGTAAATATCCATCAATTCAGCCGCTTCGGTCGCGGCTGTCCCGGTCATGCCTGCTAGCTTCGGATACATACGGAAAAAATTCTGAAAGGTGATGGTCGCAAGCGTCTGATTCTCCCTCTGAACTTGAACATGCTCCTTTGCTTCCAGAGCTTGGTGCAATCCTTCAGAAAAGCGCCGCCCCTCCATCATGCGCCCTGTAAATTCATCGATCAGGATGAGTTCTCCCTCCTTGACAATATAGTCAACATCGATTTTGAACAGATGGTGGGCCTTTAGCGCTTGATTCACATGATGGACAAGGTTGATGTTTTGCACATCGTAAAAGGAACCGCTCTTGAGCAAGCCAGAAGCTTTGAGCAGCTGCTCCATGCGCTCGTTTCCCACTTCTGTGAGGAGAATCTGACGATGCTTTTCATCTTTCTCGTAACAAGACGCATCGAGTTGGGGGATCAAATCGTCTACACAGAGGTAAAGCTCCGTCGAGTCCTCAGCTGGTCCTGAGATGATGAGAGGGGTACGCGCCTCATCGATAAGGATACTGTCCACCTCGTCCACAATGGCGTAAGAAAAGGGACGCTGAACCAGCTCCTCTCCGTAAAACTTCATATTGTCACGGAGATAATCAAATCCGAACTCGTTATTCGTGCCATATGTGACATCGGAGGCGTACGCCTCTTTCCTTTGCGTGTCGGTAAGGCCATGGATGATCACACCCACGGACATCCCGAGAAATTGGTAAATCTGCCCCATCCACTGCGCATCCCGGCGAGCAAGGTAATCATTTACCGTCACAAGATGAACGCCTTTTCCAGCAAGTGCATTGAGATACACCGGAAGCGTGGCGACTAGCGTTTTTCCTTCTCCGGTCTTCATTTCGGCGATTCTTCCTTGGTGAAGGACCATGCCTCCGATCAGCTGCACATCAAAGGGACGCATTCCGAGAACCCGCAAAGAGGCTTCACGCACAACCGCAAAGGCCTCAGGCAACAAAAGATCCAGCGATTCTCCTTGCTCAAAGCGCGTGCGAAATTCCGCTGTTTTGTCTCGCAATGCCGTGTCCGTAAGAGCTTGTGCCGACTCTTCTAAGGCGTTGATTTGCTCTATTTGTTTTCGAAAACCTTTGACAACGCGATCGTTCCGCGTTCCAAAAATCTTGCTTAGCACTTCTGTAAACACATCTCTCCTCTGTGCAACTCGCTCGGGAAACCTCCCAGAGAAGCGGACAACTTCTCCCTCAAGGGAAACAGTTTATCACAGAAACTACGCAGGAAAAGAATGGCGGCACGTTTTCCTCAGAACCGTTCTGTATACGAGGAAAAGAAGATTTTTCAAAGATCGGTTCCCTTCTTTTAATAATTTGATACATGGGCATAAATTTATTATCCTCCCATAGGTGGTGGAATTTTTTACCTTCTAACATAAAACAGAAGGAACTTAGAAAGCGATTAATGCGAAAACTGACAAGTTTTTTCTGAGAAAGGGGATTGATTTTATAATTTTCTTTTGCTAGAACAGACAGGATGAAGGAAGGGAGATGAAGCGAGAATTAACCAGTCTTCTGCTTGCGAGCACTTGCCTAGTCGCACCGTTGTTGACGGAAGCGATGACGGAACAGAACTGGCACCGTATACCGAGGGCGAGTCTTGTTCCAATTAAACCGGATAGTAGCGAATGCTTCCAAACGGAACGGGATGACGATATCGGAGCAACAAAGCATCCCTTGGGATACAAGGGAATATATCCGACTACTCCCGTTATTCACCCTAACACTATAAGTAGTTATGGGCATC